>JAUIBJ010000109.1 GCA_030428025.1 Alphaproteobacteria bacterium | reverse complement strand
TCATCGAAGATTACGTCGATACCGACCCTGGCGGAGGTGTGCGCGACTATGCATGCGGCATAAAGAGCCGCGACGGCCACCGCGGCACCGATATCTCCCTTCTTTCCTTCGAGGCGATGCGCGAGGGGGTCACGGTGCGGGCCGCCGCGCCCGGCACCATCGCCGCGGTGCGCGACGGGGTCGAGGACACCCCCGTTACCGCCGCGACCCGTGCCGCCTTGCAGGGCCGCGAATGCGGCAATGGCGTGCGCATCGACCATGGCGAGGGCTGGCAGACGCTGTATTGCCACATGAAACGCGACTCCATCGGGGTGCGGCAGGGCGCCGAGGTGGACGCTGGCGCGCCGCTGGGCGCGGTGGGGCTCAGCGGCCTGACCAACGCACCGCATCTGCATTTCAGCGTTCTGAAAGACGGGAGGGTCGTCGATCCGTTCCACCCCGAGCCGGACGCGACCTGCGACAAGGCACCGGGCGACAGCCTCTGGCAGCAGGCGCCGGGTTATGTCCGCGCCGGCCTTTTCACCGCCGGTTTCGCCACCGGCGTTCCCACGCTCGAGGACGTGCAGACCGGTGCCGCCCGGGTTCAGGGCACCGGGGTGGACAGCCCCCTCGTGCTCTATGGCCATGTCTTTCATGCCCGTCCCGGCGACCGGTTGACGCTGCAGGCGCAGGGCCCGCAGGGCAAGGTCTTTGCCACGGATCTGGTGCTGGACGATCCTCAGACGCAGCTATTCCGAGCCTTCGGGCGCAAGAGCCCCGAGGGCGGCTGGACCCCGGGCGCCTATCGCGGCTACGTCACCCTGTCGCGGGAAGGCCGGATTCTGGCCGTGCGTCACGCCGATATCGACGTGACCCGGTAATGCCGCCAGCCGCAGCACCTCTCACTTCTCGGTGATCTTCAGCTCGATCCGGCGGTTCTGCGCCCTTGCCTCGTCGGTATCGGCGGTGTTTACCGGCTGGTATTCACCAAACCCGTTGGCCGACAGCCGCTCGGGGTCCATCCCCTCCTCATCGATCAGATAACGCACCACCGACAACGCCCGCGCCTGGCTCAGTTCCCAATTGTCAGCGAAATTGGGGCTGTTGCGGATCGGCTTGTCGTCGGTATGGCCATCGACCTGAAGCACCCAGTCGATGCCTTCGGGAATATCGTCGGCCACGCTCTGCAGGATGCTGGCCACCTTGGCGATCTCGGCCTTGCCGGACTCCTCCAGCTCCGCCTCGGCCGGCTCGAACAGCACCTCCGAGGAGAACACGAACCGGTCGCCAACGATCCGCACGCCTTCCTGATTGCCCAACACGTCACGAAGTCGGCCGAAGAAATCCGACCGGTATTTCTCCAGATCCGCCTTTTCGGTTTCGAGCCCTTCCTTTTCGGCCTCCAGCCGCCGCTTTTCCTCTTCCAGCCGCTTGGCCTTCTCTTCTTCCAACTGCCGGCGGCGGCGTTCTTCAGCCGCTGCACGTGCCAGCGCGATGTTAAGGTCGGAGCCCAGCGACTCGATCTGCACATTGGCCGCCTCCTCGCGCGCCTTTGCATCGTCGAGCAGGGCCTGAAGCTGGCCCAGCTGTTCGCGCAGGGCAGCCACCTGCCGGTTCAGCAGCGCCTGCTGTTTCTGCGCCTCCGAGGCCAGCTCTTCCTGCTCCTCCTGCGCCGCGCGGGCCTCGGCCAGTTTGCGGCGGGCCTCTTCCAGCAACAGCGCGCGCTCCTCGGCTTCGCTCATCGCGGCCTGGGTATTGCGTTCGGCGGCCAACTTGGCAGCCAGCGCCTGGGCCAGCTCGTCGCGGATGTTCTCGACCTCCTCCGCCTCGGCGGTCACCTGTTTCTCGGCGGCAAGCTTCGCGGCCAGCGCGGCGGCCAGTTGCTTGCGCAGGTCCTGCGCGTCCTGCGCCTGCGCCTCGGCGGCCTCGTTGGCGGCCAGAACCTCGGCCAGCCGGCGGCGCACCTTCTGCAGCGCGTCGTCGCTGCGTTCCAGCCGACTCTGAAGGTCGGCGATCAATTCCGCGTTCTCGACGGCCTCGTTTTCCGCCGCCGTCCGCGCCGCCAACGCCTCGGCCAGCTTCTCGGAGAGGCTCTTGGCCTCGCCGCTCAGATCGTCACGCTCCGCCATAAGCGCGGCAAGATCGGCTTCCAGCCGGGCGAGGCGGGCCTCCAAATCGGTCTTGTCGCTGCCCAAGGCGGATTGGGCCTCGCGCGTTTCGGCCAGCCTTGCCTGAAGATCGGCGTTTTCCTGTTCCAGCGCGGCTTGGACGGCCCGCATCTGCGACAGCTGGCCTTCAAGGTCGGTATTCTCGCTTGAAAGCGCCTGACCTGCGGCGCGCGCCTGATCGAGCTGCGCCTGTATCTGGGCCTTCTCGGCGGCAAGCGTCTCGCCCGCCGCGCGGGCCTCGGCCAGACGGCTGTCGAGCTCGGCCTTGTCCGCCTCCAGCCCCTCTGCCCGGGCCTGCGCCCGGGCCAGTTGCGTCTCCAACTCGCTGCGTTCACCCTGCAGGGTCGTTTCGGCGGCCTGCACCTGAGACAGCTGCACCTCCAGCGCCGCGAGCCGCTCTTCCAGCCGGCCCCGGGTCGAGACGAAGGCATCGCGGGTGTCTTCCAGATCGGCCTCGGCGGTCTCGGCCCGCTGGGTAAGTCGGGCGATATCGCCCTGAAGCCCGGCGCGCTCATCGCGCAGCGCCGTCAGATCGGCCCGAAGCTGTGCCAGCTGCTCCTCCAGCCCGGCCTTGTCGTCGGCAAGCGTCGAAGAACTGGCCTCGGCGGTGCGGGCGCGCTCTTCGAGATCGGCGATATCGCCCTGTAATGCGGTGCGTTCCGCCTGCAATGCGGACAGATCGGCCCGCAGCGCGGCCACTTCCGCCGCAAGATCGGCATTACGGGTGCTGAGCCCGGCCTCGGTCTGCTGCGCCTCGGCCCGGGTGGCGGCCAACGCGATCTCGGCCGCGGCGATGCGTTCTTCCAATGTACGCTTCTCGGCGGCGGTGCCTTCGGCCAGACTTTCGGCCTCGGCCAGTTGTACCCGCAATTCCTCCAGCGTCTTGCCCTTGTCCTCGGCATCGGCCAGCGCGGCGGCAAGGCGGGTTTCAAGCTCGTCAAGAGTGCTCCGGGTTGCGACCACATCGCCCTCGGTCTCGGTCAACTGCGCCTCGAGCTCGGCGATGCGGGCGTCCTTTTCGTCGGCGGCGAGAAGCGCGTCGGACAGGTTCTGCTCCACATCGTCCTGCGCCAGAAGGGCCGCAGCGAGCTGAATGTCCAGATCTTCCTGCGCCGCTTCGGCCGCGGCCAGAAGGGTGAGCGTTTCCTCGGCGCGGCGGCGCTCTTCCTCAAGAGCCAGCGTCATCGAGGTGAGTTCGGCCTCGGCATTTTCCAGCTTTTCGCGCAGCGCCTGCGCCGCGGCGGCCTCGGCAAGGCGCAGCTGTTCCTCCTCGCTGAGCTGCTCCTGAAGCTCGGTCACCTGCCCGCCCAGCGTGGTCGCCTCCTCCTGCTGCTCGGCATAGCGGCGACGCAGATCGGCGATCAGTGCCTCCAGCGCCTCCCGGCGCGCCGCGGCCAGCCGCGCCTCTTCGGTCTGGGCGTCGATCTCCTCGCGCATGTTGGCAAGCGCGAGGTTCAACTGCTCCTGTTCCGACAGCAGGGTTTCGCGCGTCTCCTCCAGCTCGGCGATGGTGCCCAGATTGGTCTCACGCTCGGCCAGAAGGCTGGCCACCTGTTCCTCGAAACTTGCGATCCGACCCTGCGCCTCGGCCAAGGCCGCGTCCTGCTCGGCGCGGGCCGTCTGCAGCGAGGCGATGAGCGCGGCCTGCTCCTCCTGACGCTGACGCGCGTCGCCCAGCGTCGAGGTCAGCTCGCCGACCCGCTCGCTCAGCGTGGCGTTCCTGTCCTGCTCCAGCCCCAACGCCTGGGCCAGCGCGGCAACCTCCGCAGACAGCTCATCCAGCTTGCTGGCCTGCCCGCTGATGGTTTCGCGCAACACGAACTGGACCACCATGAAGATGGTCAGCACGAACATCAGCACCAGCAGAAGCCCTGTCATCGCATCGACGAAACCCGGCCAGATCGAGGCCTGAAAGCGTGTGCCCGTGCGGCGCGAAAGGGCCATGGATCAGCCTTCCCTCGGCGGCAGGTCCGAGCGGCTTCTCTGCAATTGCGCGGCGCGGCGCTGGCCGCTTTCGGCGGAACGCAGTTGATTGAAGATCTTGGTCAGCGCGGCCAGGTCGGTGCGGATTTCCGTCATCGTCTCCTGCCGCCCGGCGCTGATTTCCTCCAGGATGCGCAGCATCTGCACGTCGATCGAGCGCAGGCGCATCCGGCTCTCGGCGTCGAGCCCGGACTCCCCCGCATGTTCGGCCCGCGCCTCCAGCGTGGCGATCAACCGCTCCTGTCCCTCGGCGACCTGCATCAGCGCGGCATTCAGCGGGTTCGACTCGCCCATGCGGCGGGTCAGCCGTTCGACGGAATCCGCCAGCACACCCAGTTTCTCGTCAACCATGGCCCGGCTGACATCGGATTGGGTAACCAGTTGTTGAAGCGCTTCCATCTGTTCTGACATATGGTCGAGAAAGCCGGCCACAATAGCCTGTTCGCCGTGGCCTTCGCCTTCACTTCCGGCAAAGCCCATGCGGGTGATGGAGGAAATCCACTCTTCCAGTTCCCGGTAGAACCGGTTCTGGCCGTGGCCGGCGAAGAGTTCCAGAAGACCCACAACCAACGAACCGGCAAGCCCCAGCAGCGACGAGGCAAAGGCCACGCCCATCCCGCCCAGCTGCGCCTCCAGCCCGGTCATCAGCCGGTTGAAAATCGCCACGCCCTCCTCGCCCTCCTGAGGGGCGAGGCTGCGGATCGTGTCCACGACCGCCGGCACGGTGGTGGCAAGGCCATAGAACGTTCCCAGAAGGCCGAGGAAAATCAGCATGTTGACGATATAGCGCGTGATTTCCCGAGCCTCGTCGATCCGCTGCGCCACGGAGTCGAGGATCGACCGCGCAGAGGCCTGCGCGATCTGCATCCGCTTGCCCTTGCGCTGCCGCATGAGCGAGGCAAGAGGCGCCAGAAGCCGCGGTGCCTTGCTGAACTGGTGATCGGCCCGGTCGGCGGCGAAGCTCTCGATCCAGCGGACAGAACCGATCAGCTGGAAGACCTGCCAGAAGGTGGCCAGCACGCCCACCACGAAGACGAAGGCGATGAAGCCGTTGAGATAGAGATTGGCCTCGAAAACCGGCAGCACCCGCGGCAGGGCCACGAACACGCCAAGCCCGGTCAGCCCGAGCACGAACAGCATCAGGATGATCTGACGGACGGGTTGAGAAAACTGCGGCTCGACCTCACGGTCCGGCTGGTCCATCTGGACGGCTCCCGGCTCTGTTGGTTCTTGGAGGCAACACTACGCTTTATATGGTGTTAAGCCAAGGTTTTATCCCACGATCTGGCGCACCCGAGCGACCAGCCAGTCGAGATCTGCGTCTTCCAGTCCGAGCTCGCGCAGATGGGTGCTGGTGTTGAAGAGATATTCGGTGTTCGGGCCCCGCCCGCCCACCGCCCGGGCGATGACCTGGGCCTGTTCCTCCAGCGCTATGCCGCCGCAATATTGCACGTGGTGCGGGTCGATCACATAGGTCACCGCCGCGACCCGACGACCATCGGCCAGATCGACCTCGAGCATCCGTTCCAGATAGGCCGAGGAGATCAGTTCGCGCTCGCGAAGATAGGCCAGAACCTCGTCCTGCTCGGCCTCGGCGACTGCAAGCGCGACACCGGTGCAATGGGCACCTTCGGCCTCGTCCAGCGCCAGCACCAGCCCCGGTTCCTCGGCGGTGCCGCGGTGATGGACCGAGCGCATGCAGAAGCTGCGGTGATATCCGGGCAACGTGGCGATCACCTGCTCGACCGGGGCAAAGCCCGGATTCCAAAGAAGCGAGCCGTAGCCGAATACCCACATCGTCATTTCGCTGTTCCTTGCGCTTTCGAGGCCTTAAACACCATCGGAAGACGGCACGAAAGAGGCAGTGAGCAGATGCGTATCCTGTTGGTCCTGGTCCTGATCGCGGCGGCGGCGTGGTCGGGCTATTGGTATGTGGGCAAGTCTGGGGCGAGCCAGGCGTTTTCCGCCTGGTTCGACGCGCGCCGCGCCGAGGGTTGGGTGGCCGAGACAAGCGAGATCGAAACCCGCGGCTTTCCCAACCGGTTCGACACCACCTTCACCGACATTGTCCTGGCCGACCCCGATACCGGACTGGCCTGGGAGGCGCCATTCTTCCAGATCCTCGCGCTCAGCTACAAGCCCAACCACGTGATCGCCGTCTGGCCCGACAGCCAACTGATCGCAACGCCGATGGAGAAGTACCGGGTCGAAAGCCAAGACATGCGGGCAAGCCTTGTCACCCGCGCCGATATCCGCCTTCCGCTGGACCGTGCCACGCTGACTGCCGAGCAACTGACAGTAACGCCGCGCGAAGCCGATCCCACGCGGGCTGAGGCGCTGCGGCTCGCTGCCGAGAGGGTGCCGACCCATCCCGCAACCTACCGGCTGGGGCTGGCCGCCGAGGGACTGTCGCCGGCGCTCGACTGGCGGGTGCGGCTCGACCCGGCTGGCAAGCTGCCCGACCGGTTCGACGCGCTCAGCGCCGATCTGACGGTGGAGTTCGACAAGCCCTGGGACCGGTCTGCCATCGAAGTGGCCCGGCCCCAGCCCCGGCGGATCGACATCCGCCTGGCCGAGGCCCGCTGGGGCCGACTGGAGCTGCAGGCGGCAGGCGAGCTGCGCGTCGATGCCCAGGGGCTGCCCGAGGGCGAGATCGTGGTCAAGGCCCGCAACTGGCGCGACATCCTGAAGATGGCGGTGGCCTCGGGCACGCTGGGCGAAGGGTTCGCGGGCACGCTCGAGGACGGGCTGTCGCTGATTTCGCAGATGGCGGGCAACCCCAGGACGCTGGACATCCCGCTCACCTTCCGCGACGGCAAGGTGAGACTGGGCCCCGTGCCGCTGGGCCCGGCGCCGGTGCTGCGCCTCAGATAAGGGCGGGGGGAGGGGCAGGAGACTGCCGCATCGTGCGTTGGTTCGCTTTGCGGACGGAACCGCCGGGAAAATCTGAGTATCTTTGCGCAAAGTGTCCAGCTACTGCTGATACAGCGATCTGTGTGAAGCCATCGGCGCAGCCAAGCCGACCTCCGCTACTATGGCGACTGCAATAATCAACATGTGGGGAGGTCAATAATATGAGCCAGGAAGACTTGTTCGGAGTCTGGGCGCTGATATCACTCCAATTCGTCCTGTCCGAGGGCGGAGAGTCCAAGGATATGTATGGGGCCGACCCACTTGGCTACATATTCATAACGCCGGACAAACGGATGATGACAGTCATTACTTCAAGAATTCGAAAATCATCAAGCAACGAGTCCGAAGACGCCGATCTTTTCAAAAGCATGATGGCTTATTCAGGTTCATTCCGCATTGAAGGCGAGGATCAGTTCATAACCGATGTCGAAGTTTCATGGCATCCTGGATGGGTGGGAACTGAGCAGGCGCGGACATTTTCGATAGACGGCGATATCCTTTCGATCATCACAGCAGAGACCCTGCACCCGATGTTCCCCGGTCAGAAAGGGCGTGGTGTGCTGAAGTGGAGAAGGACATCGACGTTCTGAAGCGCGGAAGAGGCAGTCAAGTCCTCAAAAGGCTCGAAGCGACCCATCCCGGTTTCCCGGCATGGCCTCTTTCCCGCTTGCCGAACCAGGGCAAACCGGATTAGGCAGGGGGCATGAAAGGCTTTGCCGCCAGAACCGTCCCGATCCTTTTCGTGATCCTCGGCATCCTCGCGCCGCAGGGCTCGGGGCTGATCGCGGCCCTGGGGCTGGCCGATGGCCGGGTGATGGTGATCTGCACCGGCGACGGGCTGCGCACCATCCGGATCGGCGAGGATGGAACGCCCGCCGAGGTCTCGCAGACGGCCGATCACTGCGCGCTTGTCCATGCCGCCGGCACGGCCACCGCCGCCGCGCCCCCCATGGCCGCCGAGACGCTGCTTTATGCCAGCGCGACCGTCCCGACGCGCCCCTCGCGGCATGTGGGCCTGGCCCACCGCCCCTCTCTTCCCCGCGCGCCGCCCCGGGCCTGACACCCCTTCGTCAACGCACAGCATCGTCGCCGGCCCCCTGCCCGCGGCGCGACATCTTCCATGGAGAGAGACATGAAATTCCTTCTGAGCACCGTCCTTGCCGCCGCCCTGCCCGCGGTCGCGGCCGCCCATGACTACACCTTCGGCGATCTCGAGATCATCCACCCCCGGGTCTTCGAAACAGCCGCCACCGCCAAGGCCGGCGGCGGCTATGTGACCATCGCCAACACTGGCGAAACCGACGACGCGCTGATTGGCGCCAAGGCGGATTTCCCCAAGGTGCAAATCCACGAATCCTACGAGGAGGATGGCGTCCACAAGATGCAGCATGTGGAGCGCATCGCCCTACCCGCCGGCGAGACGGTGGAGCTGGCGCCGGGCGGCTATCACGTGATGTTCATGGGTCTCAGCGACCCGTTCGAGGTGGGCGAGGACATCCCCGTCACCCTGATCTTCGAAAAGGCCGGCGAGTTCG
>JAUIBJ010000108.1 GCA_030428025.1 Alphaproteobacteria bacterium | reverse complement strand
GATCCGGGCCGATCACGGGGCCGGGCTGGTGGGCGAAATATCCGACAACATCATGCATCACCCGGTGCGCCCCGCCAACGCTCCGCAGCGCAAGACCCTGGGGCGGGGCACCGAAAGCCTGCCGCCTGGGGTGCGCGCGGCCATCGACCTGATCGAGGCCAATATTAGCGAACCGATGCCGGTGCCAGAGATCGCCGCCAAGGTGTGTATCTCGCAGCGTCAGCTGGAACGCCAGTTCAATCAGACCATGGGCTGTTCGGTGGTTCAGTTCGGGCTGCTCCTGCGGTTGCAGCACGCCCGCGTGCTGCTGATTTCCACCGATCTGGGCGTGCGCGAGATCTCCGCCGCCTCGGGCTTCAACTCGCTGTCGCATTTCGCCTATGCCTTCCGCAAATGCTTCGGCCGCCGGCCCAGCGAATACCGGCACGCCTGGCCCGAGCAGGAGGACGCGCCCACATGGCCCGGGACACTGTCGAAATATCTCGACACGCTGCAGGTCAATCAGCGGATGCGCGGCTGAGCCGTTGCTGACGAAAGCGCCGCAAGAGTTCCGACGCCGCGCCGGTGTCGGGCGCCGAGGCGATACCGATGGGCGCGTCAGCCGGTGTCCCGCACCGCCTTCAGCACTGCCACGATCTTGCGGTCGCGTTCGGCGGCCATGTCGGTGAAATGCCGCCCGGACGCCATCGCGTTGCAGCCCTCGACCATCCGGTCGCGCAACTCCTGCGTCAGTTCCGGCGCCTCCAGCCGCGTCCACGGCCATTTCAGCGCCGGGCCGAACTGGTCGAGGTTCGTGGCCATGCCGCCCTCACCGCAGGCCACGTGGAATGCCATGCACTGGCCTTGCACGGCCATGCGTGGGGCGGGGCCGTTTTTCAGCGCGATATCAATATCTTCCGGCGTTGCCTCGCCATTGGCGACCATGTGCAGCGCCTCGCGCCACAGCGCTTCCTGAAGGCGGGTGGCGACAAATCCGGGCACCTCCTTCTTCATCACCAGCGGCGCCTTTCCCGCGTGTTCGTAGAAGGCCGCGGCCCACTCCACCGCCGCCGGGTCGGTGTGCTTTCCGCCGATGATCTCGACCAGCGGCAGCAGATAGGGCGGGTTGAAGGGGTGGCCGATCACGCAGCGGTCAGGCGAGGCGCATTGTGCCGCGATCTCGGTCATGGTCAGGCCCGAGGTGGACGACCCGATCACCACCTCGGGCGGCACGATGTCGCCCAGTCTGGCATAAAGCGCCTGCTTGATCTCCAGCCGTTCCGGCGCGCTTTCCTGAATGAAACCGACGCCGTCGACGGCTTCTTCCAGATCGCTCGTTACCGTCAGCCGGTCCATCGACGCGCCCGGCGCAAGGCCAAGCTCGATCAGGCTGACCCAGCCGGTCTCGATCACCGCCATCAGCGCATCGCGCTCTGCCGGGTCGTGGATATAGGCGTTGACGTCATAGCCGCGGGCGAGGAAATGCGCGGCCCAACCGCCACCGATAGGCCCGGCACCGAGGCTCGCGACACGGCTGACGGAAGAGGGATCGGGATACATCGTCATTCGCCCCTGAATTTCGGTTCGCGTTTTTCGACAAAGGCGGCCACGCCTTCCTTCGCGTCCTCGGATTTCAGCATCTTGCGATAGACCGGCAGCCCATCGCCGCGCATCTTGGCAAAGGCCTCTTCCAGCGGGACGCATTCGATGGCGCGCTGCACCTCCTTCACGCTCTGCATGGCCAGCGGCGCCGACCAGGCGATGGAGGCAGCCCATTCCCGTGCGGCATCCATAAGCTCTGCCTTCGGCACCACCTTGTTGACCAGCCCGTATTGTGCGGCTTCGGTTGCCGTCATCCGCCGGCCCAGAAGGAACATCTCCATCGCGATGTTGTGCGGGATGCGCCGGGGCAGGCGTTGCAGCGCGCCCGCGTCGGGCACGATGCCCAGCGGCATCTCGGGCAGGCCGAACTCCACATGATCGGCGGCAATGAGCAGGTCGCAGGCCATCGCCATCTCGAACCCACCGCCGATGGCCAGCCCGTTTATGGCAGCAATGACCGGCTTGTTGAGCACCCAGTTCTCGGTCAGCCCGGTGAAGCCGCCGAAGCCGTAATCGTCGGTCTCCCACCAGTTGTCGAGTTGCATCTCGCCGGCGTTCAGCGCCTTGAGATCCCATCCGGCGGAAAAGATCTTCTCGCCCCCGCCGGTCAGGATCGCGCAACGCAGATCCTTGTCTTCGTGCAACTCCCGGAACGCCTCGGCCAGCGCCTGGCTGGTGGCCACGTCGATGGCGTTGACCTTGGGCCGGTCCAGCGTGACCTCGAGCACATGGCCGTCGCGGACGACCTTAACCCCTTCAGACATTACATTTTCTCCTTATCTGAAGACCGGCATCACCTCGTCGCAGAACAGCTTCATCGAGCGTTTCTGCGCGGCCATGTCCAGCCCCATCGAGGCGTAATAGGTGAATTCGTCCACCCCGAGCGCCTCATAGCGTTTCAGTTTCTCGATCACCCGGTCGGGCGACCCGAACATCAGGTTTTCCTCCAGCATGTCCGGGTCGTACTGCTCGCGGCCCGAAAGCTCGTCGAGCGGAATCTGCCGGGGGAAGCCGTTCTCGACATCGCCCGCATTGCGGAAGAGGTTCTCGAACTGCCCCAGCACCAGCCGGATCGCGTCCAGTGCGCGCTGACGGTCGGCGTCGTTGTCATAGACCGCGGTGTGGCGCATCATCGCGAAGATGGGGCGGAAATCGTTGTCGGCCTTGGCCATCGCCTCGTCGAGACGCTGCTTGTAAAGCTCCGCCTCGTCGAAGCCGCGCGTCAGCGGCCAGCTCAGGATGTGGCAGCGCTCGCGCATCGCGTAGTCATAGGTGATGGGCGAGCGCGCGGCGATCCACACCGGCACCTCGGCCTGCAGGGGCTTCGGGACCGAGGTGGAGGTGGGGAACTGCCAGAATTCGCCATTGTGGTCGTAATCGCCCTTCCAGAGCGCGCGCACGGCGGGCAGCATCTCCTGCATGTGTTGCCAGGCGTCGGACTGTTTCAGCCCCGGGTGCATCCGGTCGAATTCGCGCTGATAGGCGCCCGAGCCGATGCCGAATTCCAGCCGCCCGCCGCTCAGCAGATCGACCATCGCCGCCTCGCCGGCCAGGTTGATCGGGTGCCAGTAGGCGGCGGTGGCCACGGCGGTGCCAAGGCGGATGCGGTCGGTATGCTCGCCCCACCATGTGAGCAGCTGGAAGGGGTTGGGCGCGATGGTCATCTCCAGCGCGTGATGCTCGGCCGCCCAGACGATGTTGAACCCGCCCGCTTCGGCCATCTGGACCATCTCCAGCGTGTGCCGGGCGACCTCGCGCATGTCGGCGCTGTCGTCCATCCGTTCCAGATTGATCGCGAGTTGGAATTTCATCGTCGGTTTTCCCTTGTTGGATCAGGCAATGTTGGCCGCTGCCGTCATCCGCTCTGCATACCAGCGGGCGAAGGACGCGACATTGGGCTCCAGCAATGGCTGGAACCGGCCCTGCACAGCCGCCGGAGAGCGCAGTCCGCGCTGCTGGTTTTCCAGCGCCGGGATATCCTCGGCCAAGGCGGCGTCCAGCCGCTCGTGATAGGCCGCGATCCGGTCTTCCGCTCCGGGCAGGGCCAGAGTCTCGGGCGGGAAACAGGCGCTCTGCACCACATGGCAGCGCTCGGGCCCCAGCGGATAGGCCTCGTAGACCCAGAGCGCATCGGTGTTGGCCGCGAAGGTCATGTTGGGAAAGACCCAGCTGTAGCGCGCGCCCCGCGTCGCCTCTCCGGTCAGGCCCGGCATCGGCGGCAGCGCCCGGTCCTGCTGTGATTGCAACAGCCCGCCGGTGCCCTCGGTCGCGCCAAACTGGCTGGCGAAGGCGCCTTCGGTTTCGTCCGCCGGATCGGGCTCGCCATAGATGCTGTTGATCGAGTTGGCATGCACGAAGGGCAGGTGGTAATATTCGTTGAAGACCTCCAGAAAGGCCTTCCAGTTGCAGGCCACTTCCATCTCGGCCCGCCGCGTGGTGACGAGGCTTTCCAGCGGCCAGGGCGCGTGCAGGCGGGCGAAATCCCCCAGAACGCTGTCGAGCTCCGGCGCGTCGGGGTCGAAACAGACGAAGGCGAAGCCCAGCCGTTCCTCGGCGCGGTAGTCGTGCAGCGCGTGATCCTCGCGACGAAATCCTTCCGCCGCCTCCATGTGGGGCGCCGCGGCAAGGCTGCCGTCCAGCCGGTAGGCCCAGGCGTGAAACGGGCATTTGATGCCCCGGCATTCTCCCGCCCCGTCCATAAGCCGGGCGCCGCGGTGCCGGCAGGAATTGGCGAAGGCGCGCAAAATGCCGTCCCGGTCGCGGAGGAGGATGATGGACTGGCCGGCGAAATCCAGCGCGATATAGCTGCCCGGGTCGCGCACCATGTCGGCGCGGCCGAGGCCCACCCATCCGCCGAACAGGGCGCGGGTTTCGGCCTCCAGCAGGGCGGCGGAGACGTAGCAGGTTGGCGGCAGGCAAGAGGCCTGGTTGGCCGGGCGCCGGCACAGGGCCAGTGCCTCTTGAACCATCGGGGTGAGCGCGGTCATCGGGCTCTCCTCATCGCATGACGAAGGGGTTGGAGATCGGCTCGTCGGAGGTGTTCATCCACACCGTTTTGGGGCGGGTATAGTCGTACATGGCCTGAAAGCCGCTTTCGCGGCCATAGCCCGAGCCCTTGATGCCGCCGAATTCGGCGATGGGCGAGACGACGCGATAGGTGTTCACCCAGACGATGCCGGAGCGCACCGCATCGGCCATCCGCAGCGAGCGCGCGCTGTCGCGCGTGAAGATGCCGGCGGCGAGCCCGTGCTCGGTGTCGTTGGCAAGCTCGATCACCTCTTCCTCTGTGCGGAAGGTCTGCACGCAGAGGACGGGGCCGAACAGTTCGGTATCGACGATGCGCAGATCCTGCCTTGGGCAGGAGAGGATGGTGGGCTCGAAGAACAGCCCCTCCTTCCCCTCGGGGCGCTTGCCGCCGGTCAGGATTTCAGCGCCTTCCGCCACCGCATGGGCCAGTTCGCTTTCGATCCGGTCGCGTTGTCCCACGGTGCAGAGCGGGCCCATCTGGGTTTCCTCCAGCAGCGGATCGCCGATCCGGATCTCCCTGGCCTGCGCGATCATCCTTTCGAGGAATTCGTCGGCGATGTCCTCGTGCAGGTAAAGCCGCGATCCGGCCACGCAGCTTTGTCCCGTCGCCCCGAAAATCCCGGCGATGGAGGCATTGACGGCGCTTTCGATATTGGCGTCGTCGAAAACGATGAAGGGCGATTTTCCGCCAAGTTCCAGGCTCACCTCGGCGAAGTTGTTCTTGGTGTTCTCCAGAACATGCCGCGCCGCGCCGGGCCCGCCGGTGAACGAGACCCGCGCCACCAGCTTGTGACCGGTCAGCGCGCGGCCGCAGGGCTCGCCATGGCCGGTGACGATGTTGACGACGCCGGGGGGAAAGCCCGCCTCCTCGATCAGCTTGCCGAACTCCAGCATCGCGGCGCTGGCATGTTCGGAGGCCTTCAGCACCACGGTATTGCCCGCCGCCAGCGCCGGGCCGATCTTGACCGCCACAAGGAACAGCTGCGAATTCCACGGCACCACGGCGGCGACCACGCCCAAGGGCTCTCGCTTGGTGAAGACGAACAGGTCGGGCTTGTCGATCGGCAGGGTCTCGCCCGAGATCTTGTCGGCGCAGCCGGCATAGAACTGGAAGAACTCGGCGATGTATTTCGCCTGCCAGCGGGTCTCCTTCAGCATCTTGCCGGTGTCGATGGTCTCGGTCCGGCCCAGATTCTCGGATTTGTCCGCCAGCAATTCGGCCAGCCGGCGCAGGCATTTGCCGCGCTCGGTGGGCGTCATCTTCGCCCAGGGGCCTTTCAGAAAGGCCTCGTGCGCGGCCCGGACGGCACGGTCAACATCCGCTTCCGTCGCCTCGGGAATACGCGCCCAGACCTTGCCGGTGGCGGGGTTCACGCTGTCGAACATGCCTCCGTCCGATGCGCCGACCCATTCGCCGGCGATCAGCATCATGTAGGACTGTATCTCCGTCATTGCGCTGTCTCCCAGTTTTCCGAATCCCATCCTGAGAGCAATTCGCTGCGGAATATGCGATTTTTCGACTTTCCACGACGAAAAATGCCAATCTCTTTCATGGCGTAGCGGCATAGCCTGATCGAAAGGAGCGCGGAATGCCTGTCTTGTCCGATGGAACGGTGTACCGGCGCGCGGGCGCCGAGAACGGCTGGCCTGTGGTTTTGATCCACGGGCTGGGCCTATGTCAGGACGTGTGGCAATGGACGCGGCCCGCACTGGAAGACGCCTATGACGTCATCAGCTACGACCTTTATGGCCACGGTCAGAGCGCCTCGCCGCCGCGAACGCCAGACCTCACGCTCTTTTCCGAGCAACTTGATGGGCTTATAAGCGAACTGGGCCTTTCGCAGGCGGCTATCGTGGGGTTCTCTCTGGGCGGCATGATCTGCCGCCGCTTCGCGCTGGATCATCCGTCCAAGGCCCGCGCGCTGGCGATCCTCAATTCGCCCCACCGCCGCACGCCCGAGGCGCAGGCCGCCGTGCTGGCCCGGGTCGATCAGGCCCGCGCCGAGGGGCCCGGCGCAACGGTCGAGGCGGCGCTGGAGCGGTGGTTCACCGACGCCTTCCGCCGCAGCCGTCCGGACGTGATAGCTCAGGTGCGCGGCTGGGTGCTGGCCAATGACCCAGAAATCTATCCTTCCGTCTATCGCGTGCTCGCCTGCGGCCTCGACGAAATCACCGGCCCCGACGCGCGCCTCTCCCTGCCCGCGCTTGTCTTGACCGGCGACGAGGATTTCGGCAACGGTCCCGAGATGACCCTGGCCACCGCCGCCGATATCGATGGGGGCCGGTCGCTGATCCTGCCGGGTTTGCGGCACATGGCGCTGGCCGAGGACCCGCCGGCGGTCAATTTGCCTCTGCGCACCTTTCTCGACGAGGTGCTAGCCTGAGCGCCGATCCATCCAACAAGGAGCCAAATACCCATGTTTCCCGAACTGAGAAAAGTCGTCACGTATGACGAGGACATTCACCGCGAAGGCGAGCGCACGGCCGATCCGGTACTGCGGTTGATCGCTGTTGCGGCGGTGCTGCGCAACCCCTGGGCCGGGCAGGGCTATGTCGAGGATCTAGGCCCCGAGATCCGCAGGCTTGCCCCGCAGCTGGGCAAGCTTCTCACCGATCGGATGATCGCGCTGGCGGGGTCCGGCGAGGCGATCGAAGCCTATGGCAAAGCCTGCATCGCCGGCACCGACTGTGAACTGGAGCACGCCTCGGGGCTGATCCACACGCTGAACTACGGCAATTTCTACCGGGAGGCGGTGGGGGCGAAAAGTTATCTGGGCTTCACCAACACGCGAGGACCGGCCAATACGCAGATCCAGATCCCGCTGATGGACAAGCACGATACCGGCCGGCGGTCGCATTACCTGACCGTGCAGTTCTCGATCCCCGACGCGCCGGCGGCGGACGAGGTTGTGGTGGCCTTGGGCGCGGCGACGGGCGGGCGGCCGCATCACCGCATCGGCGACCGCTATTCCGATCTGGCCGCGCTCGGCCGCGATCTGGAGAACCCGGCCGGCGTCTGAGTTGCAACGGGCGGGGGGGTGCCCGTCAGGGCGCCCCGCGGTCGTCGGCAACGCCCAGGGACCGGGCCAGATCGAGGATCTGGGACCAGGTTGCCTCTGGCACCGCCGCCACACCGCCCGCCGCCGCACGGTGGTCGCGCTCGCGCTCGCCGGGGATTTCGACCTGTGCGATCCCCGGCGCCGGCGGGCAGGCGCGCAGCTCGGCCAGCACCTCCTCGGCGGCGGCCTGCATCGGGTGGGCCTCGCGAAAGCGGGTGGCGTCGAGCGTGATCAGCAGCCAGTTGCATTCGGTCGTCGAGGGGCCGAGCAGGGCCTCGCCCACGATCTCGGCGAAGACCGCCAGCGCATAGCCCTTCTGCGCGCCCGCCGGCAGGATCGCGCCGCCGGCGAAGTAATCCTCGGGGTCTCGGGTGGGGTTGCCGTGGCGGTCGATCACGCAGCCCGCGGGCAGACGCGCGCCCGCTGACTGCGCGGCATAGATCCAGCCGCCAGCGATCTGAGAGGTCGCGAAATCCAGCACCACCGGTCCTCGCGCGCCGCCGGGAATGCCCGCGCACCAGGGGTTTGTGGGCAGCATCGCCCGGGCCCCGCCATGCGGCGCCACCTGCCGCCATGTCTGCCGGTTGCCGCCGCCCATACAGATGGTGACGAAGCCTTTTTCGGCAGCCATGTCGGCAAAGGCGCCGTGGCGTCCGGTGTGGCCGGCCTGCCGGATCGACAGCGCCGAAAGCCCCCTTTCCTGCGCCTCCTCCATGCCCGTTTCATAGGCCAGCCGCATCGCCGGGATGCCGATGCCGCCGCCGCCCTCGACGCGCAGCACGCCCCGCGCGTCGCGAAAGGCGCGGGCCTCGCCCCTGGGGTCGAGATAGCCCGAGCGCAGCTGGTCGGCATATTGAAGCGTGCGCATGATGCCGTGGCTCTCGATGCCGCAAAGACTGGTATCGACCAGATGGAAG
>JAUIBJ010000107.1 GCA_030428025.1 Alphaproteobacteria bacterium | reverse complement strand
CGCCGCGTCAACGCCAACCCTCGGATCGACAACACCATAGGCAATTTCGTCGCCAGCCTGGTGAAATGGGTGATCCTGCTGATGGTGCTCACCGCGGTGCTCGGCCTGTTCGGGATCCAGGCCACCAGCCTCGTCGCCGTTCTGGGCGCGGCCACGCTCGCCATCGGCATGGCGCTGCAGGGCACGCTGGGCGATCTGGCGGCGGGATTCATGATCATCCTCTTCCGGCCCTATCGCAACGGGCAGTACGTGGATATCGGCGGCACCGCCGGCACGGTGGCCGACATAAACCTCTTCATCACTGAACTGGTCACACCGGACAATGTGCAGATCATCGTGCCCAACGGCCAGGCCTGGGGCTCGATCATCACCAACTATTCTCACCACGAGACCCGACGCTGCGATCTCACCTTCGGGATCGACTATGACGACGACGCCGACACCGCGATGCGGATCATCCTCGATCTGGCCCGCGCCGATACCCGTGTCTTCGACGACCCGGAACCCTGGGTCCGGGTCACCAATCTGGGCGACAGCAGCGTCGATCTTGGCGTGCGGCTCTGGTGCAAGGCCGATGATTACTGGAACCTCAAGTTCGAGATGACCAAGGCGGTCAAGGAGGCCTTCGACAAGGGCGGCATCTCGATCCCCTATCCGCATGCGGTGGAAATTCAGAAAAAGGGATAGCGCCGGGCCGGACCGCGCCGATTTTCGTTCCGCAGCTTGAAAGCCGTGCTACGATGCCGCCGATAACGGTTTTTCTGGCTTCGAGGTACGCAATGATCGGCGAATTCAAAACCTTCATTTCCCGCGGCAATGTCATGGACATGGCCGTGGGCATCATCATCGGCGCGGCCTTCACCGCGATCGTCACGTCACTTGTGGGCGACCTCGTCAACCCGGTGATCAGTCTCTTCCTTGGCGGGCTCGACTTCTCGGGCCTGTTCGTGGTGCTGGGCTCGGGCGAGTACGCCAGCCTTGCCCAGGCGGAAGAGGCCGGCGCCGCGGTCTTCGCCTATGGACGGTTCATCATGGCCGTGATCAATTTCCTGATCATCGCCTTCGTGGTGTTCATGCTGGTAAGGGCCGTCAACAGCCTCAAGCGCAAGCAGGAGGAAGCGCCGGCGCCCGCCGCCCCCGCCGGCCCGACCGAGATCGACCTGCTGATGGAAATCCGCGACGCGCTGAAGGAGTAACGGACATCAGGGCCGCGCGGCGGGCGGGTACTCGGCCAGCGGTTCATAGGTCGCGCCCTCATGGCTCAGCTGCGACCGATAAAGTGTGATCTGCCGGACCGGCATATGCCCCGCGTCCAGATCGCCCCAGGCCTCCAGCACGCCGGCGATGCGCTGCGTCTCCAGCATGGTCAGTCGCTTGCGGAACCGGGCCAGCGTCACATGCGGCCGGAACCGTTCGCGCGGCAACTCGATCCCGGCGTCGCGCACGGCGGCACGCACCTTCTTGCGCAGCGCGACAAGCGGCGCGGACCGCTCCACCCCGGCAAAAAGCACGCTCGGATTGCGGCCGCCGAAGACGTCGATCCCACGGATGCGCATCTCGAACGCGTCGAATTCCAGATCGCCCAGCCGCTCATGCAGTTCTTCCAGCGCCGTCTCCGGCTGATCGCTGAGAAAAGCCAGCGTCAGGTGCCAGTTCTCCGGGTCCACCGGGCGGCCCACCTCCAGCGCCGCCTGCACGTCATGAAGGGGCGCGGCCTCGTCCTCGGGCACGGGGATGGCGAGGAAACTCCGGATGCCGCCCCCGCTCACTGCGGCGGGCCCAGCCGGGCGGCCAGGCGCAGCGCATGGCTGGGGTCGCGGGCCACCGCCGGCATCACCGGGTCATAGCCCGCCCGGATCACCCCGGCGATGTCGGGGCGCAGGATCACCCGTCCGCCGCCCGGCACAAGCGCCAGCGGCGAGACATCCCGAAAGGCCCTGTCCGACCACAGCAGGATCGTCTGCACCACCTGCCCCAGCGCCAGCGTCTCGGCGGGGATCCGGCTCATCTCCTCGTCCATGCGGATGAAGACGAACCCCGCCTTGATCGCGTCCCCCTCGTCGAAACGGAACACCCGGTACTGGTTGGCGCCCGCCGCCTTCAGCCGCTCGACCAGCGGCCCCAGCCCCTCGATCAGCCGGTCGAGATCGGGCACCTCGATCAACTCGTCCCAGTCGCGGAAGAAGAAGACCATGCAGTTCACACCCAGTTCCGGGTCGGTCTCGGCCATCTCGTGCCCGGCCAGCGCCACCACGGCCTCGAAGGCGCCCTTGACGATCTCCAGCGTCCTGTCATCGACCCCGAAGACCACCGGCACGATCGGCCGACCCCACCGGGCAAAAAGGTACTGCCCGTCCTCGCGAGTGAACAGCGCCTCGATCTCCTGCGGTGTCATCATCTCTGCCATGGCCCCGCCTACCGCAGGCCGGTCGAGCGGTGCAATCCCCGAGGCTTCTTCTGGCCGGAAATATCCTCGCCGAAGGCATCGCCCGGCACGGGCGATTTCACTTCCCGAAGAGATCGCTCTGTCCCTTGGGCCCCGGCGCCTCCAGCCCCAGATGGCGCCAGCCGCCCTGTGCCAGCATCCGGCCGCGCGGCGTGCGCTGAATGAGCCCCTGTTGCAGCAGGAAAGGCTCGATCACCTCTTCCAGCGCATCGCGGCTTTCCGACAGCGCCGCGCCCAGGGTCTCGATTCCCACCGGCCCGCCCTGATAGGCCTCGGCAATCAGCCGCAGATAGCGCCGGTCGGCCCCGTCGAGACCCAGATGATCCACCCCCAGCCGGGTGAGCGCATTGTCGGCCAGCGGCTTGGTGATCCGGCCGTCGCCATCCACCACCGCGAAATCCACCACCCGGCGCAGAAGCCGCCCGGCGATGCGCGGCGTACCCCTTGACCGGCGGGCGATCTCTCGTGCGCCCTCTCCGTCAGCCGGCACGCCCAGCAGGTCGGCATTGCGGGTGACGATCTCGTGCAATTCGTCCTCGGTGTAGAATTGCAGCCGGGTGGGGATGCCGAAGCGGTCGCGCAGGGGCGTGGTCAGCAGGCCCAGCCGGGTGGTGGCGCCCACCAGCGTGAAGGGCTGCAGTTCGATCCGCACGGTGCGCGCCGCCGGCCCCTCGCCGATCACCAGATCAAGCTCGAAATCCTCCATCGCCGGATAGAGCACCTCCTCGACGGCCGGGTTGAGCCGGTGGATCTCGTCGATGAAGAGCACATCGTTGCGTTCCAGATTGGTCAGGATCGCCGCCAGATCGCCCGCCTTGGCCAGCACCGGGCCGGAGGTCATACGAAAGCCGACCCCCAGTTCCCTGGCCACGATCTGCGCCAGCGTCGTCTTGCCAAGGCCGGGGGGGCCGTGAAACAGCGTGTGGTCCATCGCCTCGCCACGCTGGCGGGCGGACTGGATGAAGACGCGCAGATTGGCCTTGGCCTCCTGCTGACCGATGAACTCCTGCAGGGCCTGCGGGCGCAGGCTGCGCTCGCTGTCCTCTGGCAGGGGATCGGGCCGCAGGGTCGGGTCGGGGCCGGTCACCGGACCATCCCTTTTCGAAACGGGCTGACAAGTCCTGTGAGCGATGCCATTCCCCTACCCTTTCGGCGCCAGCAGGCGCAGCGACAGGCGGATCAGGTCCGCCGTTTCCGCGTCGGGCGCATCGCCCGCAGCCTGGGCCACGGCGCCGGCGGCCTCGCCGGGCGCATAGCCGAGGTTGGTCAGCGCCGACAGGGCTTCGGCCTGCGCGCCGGGGCCGGAGGGAACCGGCGCGGGAGTGGGGGCGGATGACGGTGTCTCGATCACGTCACCTTCTTCGGCGGGGGCCGCGACAGTTGCCGCCCCGGCGCCCATCGCCATCACTTCCGGTGCCTTGTCCTTCAGTTCGTTCACCACCCGTTGCGCCGTCTTGGGCCCGATTCCCTTGGCGGCCTTCACCGCATTCCAGTCGCCCAACGCAATTGCCCGGCCCACGCCCTCGGGCCCCAGCGTGCCAAGAATGGCGAGCGACGCCTTCGCTCCTACGCCCTGCACGCTCATCAGCAGGCGGTGCCATTCCTTCTCGGCCAGCGTCGGGAAGCCGAAAAGCTGCAACAGATCCTCGCGCACCAGCAGATCGGTATAGAGCGCCGTATGCTCGCCCACCCGTGGCAGGGCCTGAAGCGTGCGCTCTGAGCAATAGACCAGATAGCCCACGCCCTTGACGTCGATCAGCACATGATCCGCCGCGCGATAGTCGATCCGGCCCGCGATGCGGCCGATCATGTGGCCACCCTCCGCAAGGCCGGCATGCGGACGTGATGGGCGTGACAGATGGCGATGGCCAGCGCGTCCGCCGCATCAGGCCCCGCGATCTGAACGCCCGGAAGCTGCACGTTCACCATATGCGCGATCTGCACCTTCTGGGCATGTCCCACGCCCACCACCGTCTTCTTCACCCGGTTGGGGGCGTATTCCCCCACCGCCAGCCCGAACTGTGCGGGCACCAGCAGGGCGATGCCGCGGGCCTGACCCAGCTTGAGCGTACCGGCCCCGTCTTTGTTGACGAATGTCTGCTCCACCGCCGCCGTGTCGGGGGCGAAGCGGGTGAGGATTTCGGTCAGTTGTCGGTGCAGCGAAAGAAGCCGCACAGCGAGGTCATCCCCCTCTGATCGGCAGATTCCGTTGGCCACATGGCGCAATCGCGAGCCTTCAGCGTCGATCACGCCCCAGCCGAGGTTGCGCAACCCGGGATCGATTCCCACTACCCGCATGTTTCACTGCCCGTCGATTGTGTTTTGCGAAGCCATAGCACGAAACAGGAACACAGGCCAAGCGGAATGCGCCCGCACGCGAGGACATGGCGTTTTCCAACCTTGGGACGTCGATTTCATGCCGCGCCGCGGCATACTTCGCCTTCCTGCGCAAAAAACCACTTTTTAACAGTCAGTTAAGGTCTGGAGGAGCCTTGCAGGAATTGCATATGAACTATGCGTTTGCCCCGCTTGCTGCGCTGCATTTGCCCGACTATCTGGCGATCCAGAACACGTCATCATCCGCCCCACAGGGGCGAACAGAAGGAACACCGAAATGGCAGTCATCGACACCACCCGCTCCGCCGCCCCGGCCAATGTTTTCGGGGGTCTCTTCAAGGTCTTCGGCGCCGTCGCCGCCTGGAACGACGCCCGTCTGACCCGCAAGGCCCTGTCGCAGCTGAGCGACCGCGAACTCGACGATATCGGCCTGTCGCGCAACGACATCGACCGCATCGCATTCTGATCTTCCTGCCCGCCCGGGCCGGAACGGAAAAGCCCTGCGCCAGCAGTACCGGCGCAGGGCTTTTGCGTTTGGGAGAGGCGGTTGAGAGAGGAGGAGGGACGCCTATCCCGGAGAGAGGTCTTCTATACGGTTACCCCGCGACGGATCCAAACAGGCCCGCGATCGTCTGCGAAGCCGCGTCCGGGCGCATCAGGAACGCGCCGGCCTGCTCCAGAAACGACCCGTATTCCAGCTTCTGGATGGAGGCAGCATAGGTCTCGAGCCCCAGATGGGCGATGACCAGACCCTTGAAGATCAGGAAAGCCAGAACCAGAACCGCAAAGCCCTTTACGGTGATCTCGGCGGCCGGGCGCTCGCAGTTCAGAACGATGACCCCGTCCTCGACGGCGTCGCTCCGGCGGGCGTTGGCGAAACGGTCGGCCAGAAGATTGCGCCCAGCGCAATAGCTGTTTGAAATCTCGACTAACCAGTCCGGTCTACTCATGACAGCACCTTTAACGTCAATGCGCCCCCGCCACATTGAGGTTAGGGGTATGTCCGAAATGTGGCAAAACTTGGGCAACCGCCCAGAAAAAGCTGCTATTGAATTGATTTTCAGACATTTTTCCGGAGAATTGTCGTCGTCCATTCACCAATTTCCCGCCGATCCTCAAGATCGTTTCCCAGCGCGCAATAAGCGTCGATGATCTCGTCGGCCTGACTGTTGAGGATGCCCGACAGAATCGCCCGGCCACCGGGGGCGAGCGCAGCTATGAGCGCCGGAGCGAGGTCCAGAAGCGGGCCCTTGAGGATATTGGCGAAGATCAGATCGAAAGGCCCGGCGGCGGCAATGCGAGGATGGTTCAGCCCCTCTGCCTCGAAACACTCCACTCGTTCCTCCAGTCCGTTGGCGGCCAGGTTGGCCCGGGCCACCTCGACCGCGACGGTGTCGATGTCGCTGGCCAGAACAGTGCCCGGACAGACCCGCGCAGCAGCCATGGCCAGCACCGCCGTCCCGCAGCCCAGATCGAGCACGGCGCCTGCCGAGACCCCGTCGCCCAACAGCTTTTCCAGCGCCAGCAGGCAGCCCTGCGTCGTGCCGTGATGGCCGGTGCCGAAGGCCATCGACGCCTCGATCAGAAGCGGCACGGCCCCCTCGGGCACCTTGTCGGCGTCATGGCTGCCATGGACGAAGAAGCGCCCGGCCTCGACCGGCACCAATTCGCGCCGAACCTTGGCGACCCAGTCCTCCTCGGGCAGTTCGGAAACGGCGAAGGGCCGCGCGCCGTGGATCGTGGCCAGAAGAGCCAGCCCCGCCTCGTCCGGGGCCTCGTCGAAATAGCCGCCCACTTCCCACAGGCCCGCGCCATCCTCGATCTCGAAGGTGCCGATGCCCGTGGGCGCCGGGGTCATCCGTTCGAGATCTTCGGCAAGGGCCTCGGCGGCATCCTGGCCGGGCAAAGTGGTAAGCGCCGTGAAGGTGGGCATCGGGAACCTTTCGTTGAAGAGCGCGTCACTCGGCGGGGGCGGCGGCCACCCCCGACAGGATGGTCTCGTGCCCAGGTTCGGGGTGGCGCGGGATCAGAAGCGCCAGCATCAGCGACACCGCCGCCATTCCTGAGGCTAGGACAAAGACCGCAGCCGGAGAGACCAGCCAGAGATACCCCAGAAGCGCCGGCAGGAACACCGCCGCGATGTGGTTGATGGTGAAGGCCACGGCGGCGGTGGGGGCGATGTCGCCCGGATCGGCGATCTTCTGGAAGTAGGTCTTGAGCGCAAGAGCGAGCGCGAACAGCATGTGGTCGATCACATAGAGCGTTGCGGCCAGCACCACGCCCCAGCCGAAATAGTAAATGCCGCCATAGGCCAGAAAGACGATGACCAGCCCGACATATTCGAAAATCAGCGTCGCCCGCTCGCCATAGCGGAATACGGCCCGGCCCATCAGCGGCGCGAAGATCATGTTGGCCACGAGGTTGATTAGAAAAAGCGCTGTGACCTCATGCACCTGAAAGCCGAACTTCTCGACCATCATGAAACCTGCGAAGACCACGAAGATCTGCCGCCGCGCCCCGGCCATGAACTGCAGAAGGTAATAGAGCCAGTAGCGGCGGCGCAGGATCATCTTCTTGATCTGCGGGTTGGGGGCCTCGAACTGGGGATAGGCGAACATGCAGAAGACGGCCACCACGGCGGTGAAGCCGCCGGCCAGCAGATAGACGATGTTGTAGGTCAGGCCCAGCGGCTCCCACATCGCCACGATCAGCCCGTAGGCCACCAGCGTCGCGGCCGAGCCGGTGGCCAGAAGCCAGCCCAGCACCTTTGGCGCGCGCAGCTTGTCGAGCCATTGCAGCTGCAGCGACTGGTTGACGGTCTCGTAATAATGGAAGCCGATGGAACTGAGCATGGTGATGGTCAGGATGCCGCCCAGCGAGGGGAACCAGGCGGTCACCGCCGTCGCCACGCCCAAGAGCACCAGCGACACCAGCCCCAGCACCTGCTCGCGCATGAAGATGATGATGGCGATCACGCCGATGGCCAGAAAGCCCGGAATCTCGCGCACCGTGTGCAGCCAGCCGATATCCTTGCCATCGAACCCGGCCACCTCGATGACGAAATTGTTGAGCAGCGCCGACCATGTGGCAAAGGCCACCGGCATCGCCACCGCCATCAGGAAGAGAAGCGCGATGGGCCGCCGCCAGAGCGGCAGGTGCCTTGCTTCGGAAAGGGGGACGGCGCGGGTCATGGCATCCCTTTACGCCCATTCGCGGGGCTTGGCGAGGGGCTGCATAAGCCCCGGGGGCGCAAACGATAGGCGCGATCCGGGGGCGCTGCCCCCATCGCGGCAAGCCGCGATTCCCCCGGGATATTTCAGGCCAGAAGAAACACCGGGATGCACATGCGGTTCCAATCGCCTCGAAGTCCCCGCCGGAGATCTGCCTGCCCTAGAAGAAGCTCTGCGGGTCGATATCGACACTGAGGCGGAACTGGGCGGAGGCTTTCACCGGCGCGATCCACTGCGAAATCGGGCCCTGAAGCGCCACGCCCTTGGGCGCCTTGACCAGCAGCCGCACCCGGTGGCGACCGCGCACCCGCGCGATGGGAGCGGGGGCGGGCCCGAAGACCTGCGCGCCCGCCGCCCGCAGCGGAGCGTCGTTGCGGGCCAGACGGTTGCCGATGTCGAAGGCCTCCTGCATGTCGGTCGAGGACAGCACGATCCCCGCCATGCGCCCATAGGGCGGCACGCCCGCCTGCCGCCGCTCGCCCGCCTCGGCGGCCCAGAACGCCTCTTCGTCGCCCCCCACGATGGCCCGGATCACCGCGTGATCGGGCTGGAAGGTCTGCAACAGCGCCGTGCCGGGCGCATCCGCACGC
>JAUIBJ010000106.1 GCA_030428025.1 Alphaproteobacteria bacterium | reverse complement strand
GAGGATGGCGACGTGACCCATGTGGAGGGGCGCGTTGACCCGGTGGCCGATGCCGAGGTGATCGAGACCGAACTGATGCTGGCCGATCTGGAAAGCGTCGAGAAGCGGCGGGCGGGGTTGGTGCGCAAGCTGAAGGGCGGCGACAAGGAGGCGGTGCAGGCCGACCGGCTTCTGGGCCTGGCGCAGGCGATGCTGGAAGAGGGCAGGCCGGCGCGGCTGGTCGAGGTGTCAGAGGAGGATGCGAAGGCCTGGAAGGGCTTGCAGCTTCTGACCGCCAAGCCGATCCTCTACGTTTGCAACGTGGACGAGGCGAGTGCGGCCGAGGGGAACGATTTCTCGCGCAAGGTCGAGGAGATGGCCGCCGAACAGGGCGCCGCGAGCGTGGTGATCTCGGCCCGGATCGAGGAGGAGATCAGCCAGCTCGACCCCGAGGAAGCCGAGATGTTCCTTGAGGAAATGGGGCTGGAGGAGGCAGGCCTCGACCGGCTGATCCGGGCGGGATATGACCTTTTGCACCTGCAGACCTATTTCACCGTCGGCCCCAAGGAGGCCCGCGCCTGGACCATCCGCCGCGGCACGCTCGCGCCCAGGGCCGCGGGCGTCATCCACGGCGATTTCGAGAAGGGCTTCATTCGCGCCGAGACCATCGCCTATGACGATTTCGTCGCATGCGGTGGCGAGCAGGGGGCCAAGGAAGCCGGCAAGATGCGGGCCGAGGGCAAGACCTATGAGGTCAAGGACGGCGACGTCCTGCACTTCCTGTTCAACACCTGATCGCTCGGGCCGTCAGGACGCCGCCCCGTCGCGCAGGCGGTCGATGGTGTCCAGCAGGTCCTCGACCTGACGCAGATAATGCGTGGCCTCGGTCTGCTTGAAGACCTCGCGCGCCTGTCCGGCAAGATCCGCCGCGCGGTCGAGATGGAGCGGCGCCTGCGTCTTGCGGAACCATACCAGTTCAAGCTTGGCCTGATTTCCCCGGGTCAGCGCCCACTGCAGCGGCGCGTTTTCGCGCGGCCTTTCCGACAGGGCGGCCCGGTAGGCGGCGGCGGCCTCTTCCAGTCGCTCGGTTCCGCCTTCCCGCGCCCCGATTTCGCGCAGGCTGTTTCCGAGGTTCGTCTGCGCCATCGCCCAGTCGCGCGATGCGCTCTCGCGGGTCCATTCCGTCAGCGCGGTTTCATAGGCGGTGACGGCGTCCTTCAGACGCGCGGTTCCGTCTTCCCGTTCGCCCAGCGAATTCAGGGCGGTGCCTAGGTTCATGTGCGTCCGCGCCCATTCAAAGGGCTCGCTGTCGCGGGTTCGTTCCTCGAGAGCGCAGCGATAGGCGGCGATGGCCGCTTCCAGATGCTTCGGATCGCCGCTGTGCACGCCCAGAATGCGAAAGGCGTTTCCGAGGTTCATCTGCACCTGCGCCCAGTCGCGCGGCGCGCTCTCGCGGGTCCAATGGGACAGGGCGCCTTCGAAGGCGGCAACCGCCTCTTCCAGCCGCGCCGTGCCGGCCTCGCGTTCGCCCAGTATTCCCAGGGCCATGCCCAGACCGTTCAGCGCCGCGCCGTGCTGCCGCGGGTTGGCGGCCCTTGCCCGCGCATGGCGGGCGATCTCGACCGCGACGCGCAGATCGAGCGCCAGCCCCAATTCCTGACCCGACTGCAGATAGCTGCCCTGCAACGCCAGCAGCGCCCCGATGTCCGCCGCGCCGCCCGCCTCCAGATCGGCCTGCCGCACCAGCAGGTCGGCGGTCCGCGCGCTGTCGCCCTCCAGCCGGGCCAGTTCGATGCCGCTTTCCAGAAGCCGGGCCATGCGGCGGGCATGGGCGGCCTCCTCCTCGGCCAGCGCGGCGTCGATCGCGCCGGCGGCGGTGGCATAGTCGCCTTCCCGCGAGAGCGCCGCCACCCGGCGCAGCACCTCATCGACGAAATCGCCGTGGTTGGATTGGGTGCGGCCTTCCTGCTGGACACGCACGGCGGTGTCCATCGCGTCCTGCAGGGTCAGCCAGGCATCGCCCAGATCCTCCGTCTCGCCGGCGATGCGCCGGGCCAGCCGGATGATCGCCTTTTCGGTAATGCCCTCCTCGCGCAGCCGGTCGGCATCGCCCGACCGGTCGGAACGCCGCAGAAGTTCCTGCAGCATCGCGTCCTTCTGATCCCGGGGTGTCAGGAACGGGGCGAGCGTGGCGGTCAGCAGGCGTTGGTAATCGTCGAGCGCGGTGGCGGTCCGGAAGGCGGGATCGGTGTCGGCGGCCTCGACCCTCCGGCGCAGTTCGGCGGCCACGGTTCCGGCCTCCATGTTGCCGCGCGCAAGGTCGGCCTCGGTGGGCGGGAAGCGGGCAAAGATCTGCACCGCGATCTTCTTGCGGTCGGCGGTCAGGTGCGCGCCGTCGAGATGGGCCTGAAGCGCGCCGGCCATGCGGTCGGCCAGCTGTTTCTGCGGCCGCTCCGCCCGCTTGAACAGCGCCACGCCCGACAGCGCCCCGCCGATGGCCGTTGCCGCGCCGCCCGTCAGGGTGAGATCGGCCGCCGTGGCGACAGTGGCGACGGCGGCGGCGATGTTGCCGGCGTGCAGGGATGACTCGAGCATTTGCTGCCCCTCCCGCAGAGAGCTTACCGCCGCGCCGCGACGGTGCAAGACTTCTGTGGCGTGGCCGCGCGATGCCGGCCCGGTCTTCCGTCTTGGCGTCACCCGCCCGATCCTCTACGCTTTTTCGCGCGGGAACAGGGAAGGGCGCTTTCGCAATGAGCAGGACAGAGACGCCGGAAAGGCAAATCAGGGTCACCTCCAGCCATTGGGGAGCCTTCGAGGTCGTCACCGAAGGCGACCGGATCGTCGAGACGCGGCCTTTCGCGCAGGACCCCGCCCCCTCGCGCATCACCGATATCCTGCCTGCCGCGGTCCACCACCACAGCCGGGTGCATCGCCCCTCGGTCCGGCGCGGCTGGCTGGAACGGCGCGACCGATCCTTGCGCGGGCGGGACGAGTTCGTCGCCCTGCCGTGGGACGAGGCGCTCGACATCGCCGCGCAAGAGCTCGACCGCGTTCGCAAGACCCATGGCAACGAGGCGATCTTCGGCGGCTCTTATGGCTGGGCCTCGGCCGGGCGGTTTCACCATGCGCTGAGCCAGGTGCACCGGTTCCTGAATTCCATAGGCGGCTATGTGGCCTCCTTCGGCAGCTATTCGACCGGCTGCGCGCAGGCGATCATGCCACATGTCTTCGGGGTCAACTTTCTCAAATACAGCTACGGCTCGCAGCACAGCTGGCGCACCATTCACGAGAACACCGAGACGCTGGTGATGTTCGGGGGCATCAATCCGAAGAACAGTCAGGTCAGCATGGGCGGCGTGACCGAGCACGAAACCGGCGGCTGGTTCGACCGGTTCATGCACAAGGAGGGGATGCGGCTCGTGAATATCGGGCCGCAGCGGACGGACGCGCCGGACGGGTGCGAATGGCTGCCGCTGCGCCCGGCCTCGGATACCGCGCTGATGCTGGCGCTGGCCTGGGTGCTGGAGACCGAGGGCTTGACCGACCGCGCCTTTCTGGCGCGTTACACCACCGGGTTCGAACGGTTCAGGCCCTACCTGCTGGGCGAGACGGACGGCACGCCGAAGTCGCCCGACTGGGCCGCGCCGCTTTGCGGGGTCGATGCCGGCACGATCCGAGATCTGGCCCGGCGAATGGCCCAAACCCGCACGCTGATCACCGTGGCGTGGTCGCTGCAGCGGGCCGAACATGGCGAACAACCCTACTGGATGTCCGCCGTGCTGGCGGCGATGCTGGGGCAGATCGGTCTGCCCGGGGGCGGTGTGGGCTATGGGTACGGGGCTATCGGCGGCATCGGCAAGTCCTTGAAACGGTTGAGCGGGCTGGCGCTGGATCAGGGGCGCAACCCGGTCGGGCAGGTGATCCCCGTTGCGCGGATCGCCGACATGCTGCTCAACCCCGTGCAGCCCTACGATTACAACGGCCGGCGCGCTCTCTATCCGGATATCCGGCTGGTTTATTGGGCCGGCGGCAATCCGTTTCATCACCATCAGGACCTCAACCGCCTGCACGAGGCGTGGACACGCCCCGAGACGATCATCGTGAACGAACCGTGGTGGACCGCCACGGCGAAGCGCGCCGACATCGTCCTTCCCGCCACCACGCCCTATGAACGCGAGGATATCGGCCGGGCCAATCTGGATGACTATCTGTTCTTCATGCCGCGTCTGATCCCGCCTGTGGGCGAGGCGCGCAACGATTACGACATCTTCGCCGGGCTGGCCGAGCGTTTGGGCGTGCACGAGGCCTATACCGAGGGGCGCGACGTGGAAGGCTGGCTGCGCCATCTCTATTCGGGGTTCCGCGAAAGCGCAGGCGCGGCCGGGGTCCACATTCCCGAGTTCGATACTCTGCGCGAACGGAACTGGGTGCAGCTTCCGATCCGGCCGGAGGTCGACGCCCCCTCCTTTCTAAGCCGGTTCCGGGACGATCCGTTGGGCCATGCGCTCGACACGCCCTCGGGCCGGATCGAGCTTTTTTCCGAGACGATCGACGGGTTCGGCTATGCCGACTGTCCCGGCCATCCGGTCTGGCTGCCACCCTCGGAATGGCTGGGCGCGGCGGATGAAAGCGCACCGCTGCATCTGGTCTCACCGCAGCCGGGCGACAAGCTGCACAGCCAAATGGAAGCGGCGCTGGCCGATACCGAAGGCGCGCGGCCCGAGACGCTGGTCATGAACCCCGCCGATGCGCGCGCGCGGGGCATTGACGACGGCGCGCTGGTGCGGGTGCATAACCGGCGCGGTGCCTGCCTTGCGCGCGCAGCGCTGTCGGCGGATATCCTGCCGGGCGTCGTCGCCCTGCCCACAGGCGCCTGGTATGGGGACCCGGGCGAGAACACCGACGCGAACGGCAATCCCAACGTGTTGACGCTCGATGTGGGCACCTCGCGGCTGGGCCAGGGCAGCAGTGCCCATACCGCGCTGGTCGAGGTGAGGGCGGTGGAATGACCGCCCCCCGGCAAGACGCCGTCGGCGGAAAGAGGGGTCAGGGCGCGTCGGGTCAAAGACAAGCCCGCCGGCGACGGCCCTTGGCTGTCAGAGATCTATCGACGATCCGGCCTCGGCCGCACCGAACGGAACCCGCCGGCGGGCCCATACAATGCCTGAGTTCCCCGATCTCTCGCCCGCCGGAATGCCCGGGAGAAAATCCGGACCCGTGGACATTTTCCCTTGTATCCCGGAGTTGCCGGCGGATATACGCGTCGGCGGAGACGTGGCCGAGTGGTCGAAGGCGCTCCCCTGCTAAGGGAGTAGACGGGAAACCGTCTCGAGGGTTCGAATCCCTTCGTCTCCGCCATCTAATTCAATAAACAATTGAAATTTAAAAATAAAATATGCTACGCCCGCTTCTTACCCCCATTATTGCCACCATAAATTTTGCATCTGCCAAATACTATATGCCACGAGATGCATCGGCTTGCACGAGGCAGTGACCATGTTTGACAAGTGGCGTCCGGCTCTTAAAGGTGTGGCAAGGATGCAACATCCCGCCGCAGAATCAGGAAGATTGATCAGTTCCAACGGCGGAGCGCTATAGGCCTTGGTGTTGAGCCATGCGGCATTTCTTGATGCTTTGGATCGACGCGAATTGAAACCCATCAAGGAGCAAGACCTATGTCTACGCCTTCCAATTCCCTCTATCTTTCCGTCGAGCAGGTCGCTCAGCGCTTCAACGTGTCGAAGGATACGATCTGGCGCTGGAAGCGAAAGAGTGAATTTCCCAAGCCTGTCAAGCTTGGCGGAACAACCACCCGCTGGCGCCTTGCAGACATCGAGGAATGGGAAGGCCGGCTCGCCTGCGGCTTGATCACCTGCCTGGATGTCGATGCCGATGCGATGATGGCCTCCTAGCCGCCACCCCGGCCCTTTCAACCAGATCCCGACCGCTCCTTCGCACCGGGACGTCAACCATTTCAATGGCGCGACTTCCGTCTCGCCAAACACCCCAGCTATGCCAATCCGAGGTAACCTGATGACCAACCATCCCAGCTTCCCTGCCGCCGCTGTAAGCGAGAACGTTCTCGACTTCCCGAGTACCAGCGGCGTTTCCTCGCCCGGTGAGCAAGTTGCGCTCGACGATCACTTGCGGGACAGCATTCCCGAGGGCTTCACACTGCAAAGTGATGGCCTGTATCAGTTCCGACCCGGCGCGGGTGACGACCTGGTGCCGGTTAAGATCTGTTCGCCCCTGCTTGTGAAAGGGCGTTGCAGGCGACCGGACGGCAGTGGCTGGGGCAGTGTCATTGCGCTTCAGGATCCGGATGGGCGGTGGAATGAGCTGATGCTCGGCGCAAATGACATTAACGGTCGTCCGGCAACGGCGGTGAAACCCTTGCTCGATCGTGGTCTGGTGCTCACAAATGCGGCAAAGGCGGCTGAGAGCGTCAAGGAGTTGCTCGTCGGTTGGCAGCCGGCGGTGCGTTACGACCGGGTGAATCATCTCGGCTGGGTCGACCGTGATTTCAGCGCCTTTACGCTTGGCGATGGCCGCGTTCTCGGGGCCGCGCGCGTGGTGCCTGATCTTATCTCCGATCATGTGGCGGCAGCGATGCATAAGAAGGGCACGCTGGAGGAGTGGCGCGCCACGGTCGCGGCCCCTTCTGCCGGCAATCCGCTGATGGTCTTTGCTTTGTCGCTCGCGTTCAGCGGTCCGCTGTTGGCGGTGCTGGGACGCGAGGGAGGCGGGTTCCATTTGCGTGGAGCGTCGTCATCAGGCAAGTCCACGCTCCAGAAGATGGCGGCCTCGGTCTGGGGTGCGCCGGCCTTTAAGCAAAGCTGGCGCAGCACGGACAACGCAATCGAAGGTATTGCTGCCACCTGCAATGACAGCCTCCTCGTTCTTGACGAGTTGCACCAGGTGGACCCTCGGATCGCTGGTGACATTGTCTACACGCTTGCAAACGGAGCAGGAAAGAACAGGTCGCGCTCTGACGGCAAGCTTCACGGGACGATGCGCTGGACCATGCCTTTTTTGTCGAGTGGGGAAATCTCGCTGGAAGAGCACATGAACGTCGGTGGCCGCGAAATTCAGGCCGGGCAGGATATCCGCCTGGTTGACATCGTGGCGGATGACCGGCCGCATGGCGCTTTTGATACTCTGCACGGTGCATCTGATGGCGATGCATTTGCCAAACGCATGGAACGTGCGGCGCAGCAAAATTACGGCGTGGCCGGGCCGGCCTTCGTGGAGCATCTCATTCCGAGAACCGGGAAGACGGACAGCTTCGGGGGCTTCGTCAACAAGTTCTGCAAAAGCTGCATGCGAAATGTCGATGCTGCTTCGAACGGTCAGGTCCATCGGGTTCTGGGACGCTTCGCCAGCGTCGCGTTGGCCGGTGAAATGGCAACCAAGTTCGGCCTTACCGGCTGGCGCCGGCGAGAAGCCCAGGCAGCCGCGCGCGAGCTTTTCGAAATCTGGTTTCGGGAGCGCGACGCTCCGACCCATGCGGCGATTTCCGAAACCGTGGACCGGACCCGTGCCTATGTCTCGCAGAATCTCGATCGCTTCCCGCCGATTGACAATTGCAGCGAGACGAAGCTTGACGGATGGCGGGACAAGGACTGGGTTTATGTCCGACCCGAGTGCTGGAAAGAGATTCACGCGGCCACAAATCCGACCGAGGCGGCGCAGCTGCACAAGGCCGCCGGCCTGTTACGGACCCAGGGCAACGAGGGATTGCAGTTCAAGATGGGGCGTGCCGTGAAAGGGCGGCCTCGGGTGTATGCCGTGCGCGCCTCGGCAGTGATGGGCCCGCCTGACGAATAGATGGGACGCTTTCGGGAACGCTTCTGGAAGTGACATTCCCGAAAGCGCCGGACCGGACGGACCAATTGGTCCGCTCTTGACGTCAGGTGCACATGAGCATCCCGGCGGTCCGGGCGGCCCAAGCGGTCCGACTGGTCCAAGTGGTCCGGGTGGTCCGCCGGATCCTGCTCGTTGGGCGTGGCTGCCGCTTAGCGATACACTCGGCATTTTCTCTACAAGCCTGATCCGCCCGGACCGTTATCCGGAGAGTGGCCCAGTATGTATCGCGTTTCCCCGGCCGTTCCCCATCGGGCCGTCGCTATAAAGAGAGCATGCAGTCGATGCGCTGCGAAGCGACAGCAAAAAGGGGAAAGTACATGCCGAAGAAACCTTATGCCGACACCCGGCTCGCGAAATATATCGACAAGCGCGTGATGGAAATGCGGCCGAAGAAATCGCAGAACGAGATCGCTGCCGAAGCCGGCTTCGTGAGCGTCAACATGCTCTCGATGGTGAAGGCAGGCTCCACCAAGCTGCCGCTGGATCGCGTGCCCACCCTGGCGCGTGCTCTGGAGTGCGATCCGGCCTATCTCCTGCGCCTGACGCTCGAACAGGTGGTGGGCGATACCGCCGCAAATGCCATTGTCGAGATCATGGGCACGCCGGTCACCGCCAACGAACGCGGCTGGCTCCAGGAAATCCGCGAGGCGTCCGGCCACAGCGATCCGCGCATGACAGCGCGGAGCCGTGCGGCCATTCGTGCGATATTCGGGCAGTAGAGGAGGTGCCCCGTCGAAAAGACGGACCCCCGGGGAATGGCGTCAGCACCAACCAGCGTCTTGCCTCTGGTTCGGAC
>JAUIBJ010000105.1 GCA_030428025.1 Alphaproteobacteria bacterium | reverse complement strand
AGCCGTTCCTTCCACATCTCGCGCCAGCGGTCACCGACGATGGCCGGATCTGGGGGCGTGTTGGCGATGGCAAAGGCGGTGGCGCCCCAGGCCAGCTTGTCGGTCAGCACCGCGCCGCCCATGAAATGGATGTCGTCGGCATAGCGGTCGTCGGTGGAACAGAGGGTGATGACGGCGTCCAACCCCTCTGGCTGGCGCGCGGCGACCTGCAAGCCGTTGAACCCGCCCCAGCTGATCCCGATCATGCCCACCTTGCCGGAACACCAGGGCTGGGCCGTGAGCCAGTCGATCACGGCGACCGCATCGTCCTGTTCCTGCTGCAGGTATTCACCCAGGCAGACACCCTCGCTGTCGCCGGTGCCGCGCATGTCGACCCGCACACCGGCATAGCCGTGCCCGGCGAAATAGGGATGCGTCAGGTGATCGCGCTCGACCGTGCCGTCGCGCTTGCGGTAGGGCAGGTATTCCAGGATCGCCGGCACCGGATCGTCCTCGGCATCCTCGGGCAGCCAGATGCGCGCGGCCAGCCTGGTGCCGTCGGGCATCGGGATCCAGATGTTTTCGATCTCGCGGATTCTGCGCGGAAAGTCGGTGCGGACTGATATATCTGCCATGGGGCCTCACATGCCGTTGCGCGGGATCGTAAATTCCCGCTCGTCTTCGAAAAAAAGCGTCTCACCCGACCAGCAGCGGAGCCGGGCCTTGAGATGGAACTCGGTCGCGGTCGCCGTCTGTTCGGCATATGTCGCGATGCGCACCTGCCAGTCGTCGCGGGAAAACCCCGCCTCCTGCTCCATCGTGGCGCGGGCGCTGAGCGGGTCGTCCGGGTGGATCGTATAGCGGCGATCCGAGCGGTCGGACAGCACGGTGCCGGTCTCGTCGAGCCGCAGATCGCCCACCGGACCGAACACGCCGCCGTCGATGAACACCCGCTGGGTTTCCACGCCGGTGGTCAGGTCGGTATGCACCGAACGCTCCATCGACCCGTCGCGAATCTGGGTGACGCGCCGCGCGGCGGGCTCTGGCGGGTCGGGCAGCAGGCGCGGCGCGGAGCCCTCCCGGCTCTGCCGCAGGGGCAGCGACAGGGCCGAGGCACCTGGCCACAGGGTCAGCGTCACCGGTTCCGGCGCGGGCCAGAGGATCGGCCAGTAGGTCGAGGCGATCTGCACCATCAGGCGATGCCCTTCGGGCAGGCGATAGGCGATGGCGTGAAGCGGCAGGGTCAGCGTCATCTGCTCGCCCGGCACGACCGGTTCGGGTGCGGTATCGCTATTGCGATGGGTGAGGTTGCAGAACCCCCGGCTGATCAGCGTCTGCGCCCCGTCCGGCGCCTCGTCCACCAGCAGCGCGGCGACGAAGCCCTGCGGGCGATCGGCGGCGAGGGTCAGGGACAGGGCGGGCTGGCCGAGGATCTCGACCGCCTCCTCCATCGGAGCCGTGCGGAAAAGCAGAGCCCCGCCCGCATCCGCCCGGCAATCGGCCGGCATGTCGCCGGGAATCGCGAAGGAGCACATGTCGCCCCCCGCCGCCCCGAATGTCTGGGGCGAGCAGATCGACATCGGCGCGCCCTCTCCCGGCGCTTCCTCCAGCGTGCTGGCATTGAGCCAGAGCCGGCGCTCGACCACGTTCGGCGAGGGCCAAGCGGCCTCCTCGACCCATCGGCCGGGGCGCGCGGCGCGGGTGCCCGCCGGGGAAACGCTCTCCTGCATCCAGAAGCGCAGGGGCGGCTCGTCCATCAGGCCGGTATCTCGGCCCTTCAGCCAGTGATCCCAGAAGCGGATGAGTTCGCCCAGAAAATCCACCTTCGGCGTGGGCGAGCCCTCATGCGGGTAGAGATGCGCCCAAGGACCCATCAGCACCTTGACCGGCGCTTTCAGGCGCTCGGCAATACGAAACGGCGTGTCGCGAAACAGATCCGCCCAGCCGCCGAAATAATAGACCGGCACCTGCACGTCGTCGTAATTCTCGGAAATCGAGCCGCGGCGCCACATGTGGTCATGCGTCTGGTGGCCGAGCCAGAGCGCGGGCCAGAACGGCGTGCCCTCCAGCCGTTCGCGCCACATCGCCTGCCAGCGGTCTTGCCCAACGATGGCCGGATCGGGCGGCATTGCGTTGTAGAGCTGCATGATCGCGCCCCACCAGAAATTGTCGTTGGTCAGGCAGCCGCCATAGAAGTGGATGTCTTCCAGCCAGCGATCGTCGGTACCCATCACCGGCGCGATGGCCTTCAGCGCGGGCGGGCGCGTGGCGGCGACCTGGAAGGACGTATAGGCGCCCCAGCTCTTGCCGAACATCGCAACCTGACCGTCGCACCAGTCCTGCGCCGCGATCCATTGCACCACGTCATGCCCGTCGCGGATTTCCTGCTCGGAATATTCGTCCTCCATAACCCCGTCGCTGTCGCCAGAGCCGCGCATGTCGACACGCAGCGCGGCATAGCCGGCGCGGGCGAAATGCGGATGCATGCTTTCGTCACGCATCCGGGTGCGGTCGCGTCGGCGATAGGGGATGTATTCCAGAATGGCGGGCACCGGGCCGGCCTTGGCCTCGGGCGGCAGCCACAGCCGGGCGGCCAGGCGGGCGCCGTCGGGCAGGCCGATCCAGACGGTTTCGTGCACCTCGATTGCGTCGTCGCTCATGCCGGCTCCTTGGGTCGGTGGGGCGGGCGGGCGCCCGGGTCAAGCGGGAAATGACAGGCAACGCGGCGATCGTCCAGTGCGGCAGCGACCGGGGCCTGCGCGCGACAGCGCGGCTGAACCCAGGGGCAGCGGGTGTGAAACTCGCAACCCGCGGGGCGGGCCAGAAGCGAGGGCACCTCGGCGGGCAGCGAAATGCGATCATGCGCGCGGTCGGGGTCGGGCTCGGGATTCGCCGAAAGCAGCGCCGCCGTATAAGGGTGCGTGGGGGTGGAGAAGACCGACTCGGTCTCGCCGGTCTCCACGAAACGGCCCAGATACATCACCGCCATGCGGTCGGCCACGTGGTGGACCACATGCAGGTTGTGGGTGATGATGACCATCGCCAGCCCCAGCTTCTCGCGCAGGTCGTTGAGCAGGTTCAGCACCTCGCCCTGCACCGACACATCGAGCCCCGCCGTGGGCTCGTCAGCGATGACCAGCGCCGGGTCGAGCGCGATGGCGCGGGCCACGCCCACCCGCCGCGCCTGCCCGCCCGACAACTGATGCGGATATCGGTTGGCATACTCTGCCGGCAGCCCCACCAGCGACAGAAGCCGGCGGGTTTCGTCGCGCAGGTTGCGCCCCCCGGCGCCGTGAATGCGGAAGGGCTCTGTCACCAGATCGCCCACCGTCATCCTGGGCGAGAGCGAGCCCACAGGGTCCTGAAACATCATCGACATGCGCTTGCGCACCGGCTGCATCGCCCGCTTGCCCAGCCCGTCGATACGCCGCCCCTCGAAATCGATTTCGCCGGCGGAAATGGCCTGCAACCCGTTGATGGCACGGGCCAGCGTGGTCTTGCCCGAGCCACTTTCGCCTACCAGCGCGAAGGTCTCGCCCCGGCGGAGCTCGAAGCTGACACCCGCGACCCCCAGGATCGCACCACGCGATAGCGGCCCGCCCACGGGAAAGGTGACCTCGACATCGCGAACCGAAAGAATGGGATCGTCGCTCATGCCCTGCCGTCCGCCGTCTCGGGCTCGCGCGCCAGAACGCAGCGGGCGAAATGGTGGTCGCCGCAATCGCGCTCGGGCTGGGGCGCGGCGCAGGCCGAATGCGCCCGGTCGCAGCGCGGCGCGAAGATGCAGCCCCCGGGCCGGGCGCGCAGATCGGGGATTTCGCCGGGTATGGTGGGCAGGTGGCGGGTCCGGCGGCTCTGCCGCGCCGGGTCGCATTCGAGCAGACGGCGGGTGTAGGGGTGGCGCGGGTCGTTGAAGATCTGGCGCACCGTACCGCGCTCGACCACTTCACCGGCATACATCACCACCACATCCTCGCACAGTTCGGCGATCACGCCCAGATGATGCGAGATGAAGAGCACCGAACAACCGATTTTCTTTTGCAGGTCCTGCAGAAGCTCGATGGTCGCCACCTCGAGCGTGGCGTCGAGCGCGGTGGTGGGCTCGTCGGCGATAAGCAGCGCGGGTTCCATCATCAGCGCCATGGCTATGGCGATGCGCTGTTTCATCCCGCCGGAAAACTGGTGCGGATAGCGTCTGAGCGCGGCCTCGGCATCGGGGATGCGCACCAGGCGCAGCATTTCCACCGCGCGCGCCTGCTTCTCCGCGCGGCTCAGCCCCGAGCGGTACTGGATATTGACCATCTGCCGACCGACCGACAGCACCGGGTTGAGCGCGCCCATCGGATCCTGGAACACGGTCGAAATGCGCTGGCCCCTGAGCGCGCGCATCCGGTCGGGCGAGAGCCCCACGAGATCGGTTTTCCCTTCGAAGCGGATGGTCCCTTCGGCGATGCGGCCATTGTCGGCCAGAAGGCCCAGCACCGCGTTGATCAGGGTGGACTTGCCACAGCCGGATTCGCCGACAATGCCGACAATGCGGTTTTCCGGCACCTCGAAACTGACGTTCTTGAGCGCGTGCAGCGGCCCCTCCTCGGTCGAGAAGACCACGTTCAGGTTGTCGATCGCCAGCGTCCTCATCCGCGCCCCTTCAGCCGCGGATCGAGCACGTCGCGCAGCGTCTCGCCGAGGAAGGTGAAGCCCAGCGTGGTGACGATGATCGGCAGACCGCCCGCCACCGCGATCCAGGCGGTTTCGCGGATATTGGAGAAACCATCATTGAGGATCGAGCCCCAGCTTGGCGTTGGCGGTCGAACCCCGAGGCCCAGAAAGCTCATCCCCGCCTCGATGGCGATCACCACGGGGATGTCCATCGACGCGAGGATCACCAGCGGGCCGATCACGTTGGGCAGCACGTGTACCCGCAGGATCCGCGCGCTGGAGGCGCCCATGCTTTGCGCGGCCGTGACGAATTCCGAGGTCTTCAGCGCGATGGTCTGCGTCCGGATGATGCGGGCATAGCCCGGCACGTTGACCAGAATGACCACCACCATCACCGCCGTCAGCGACGGCCCCACAAGTGTCACCAACGCCAGCGCCAGCATCACGGTAGGAAAACTTTTCACCGCATCGAAAACGAGGATCATCAGATTGTCGAGCCAGCGCGGCCCGTAGCCTGCGATGAGCCCCAGAACGATGCCGATTGCCAGCGAGATGGCGGTCGAGACGAGCGCCACGTAAAGCGCGATCCGCCCGCCATGCAGGACGCGGGCAAAGAGGTCGCGGCCAAGCTGATCGGTGCCCAGAAGATGGTCGGCCCCGGGCGGGGAAAAACGTTCGCGGGGGTTGATCCGGGTGGGGTCGTACTGGGTCAGAAGATCGGCGAAGATGGCGCCGAAGACCACCAGAGCCACCAGCAAGATGGCGAAGACGCCCAAAGGCTCGCGCAGGAGCCTACGCAGCGCGCGGCCCGGTCCCGATTGCCGGGCGGGAGGGCTAGAAACTGCTTCTGACACGGGGGTCCAGCGCTCCGACGATAAGGTCCGCGATGAGATTGAGAAGGACGAACAGCACGGTGGTAACCAGCACCGCGCCGGTGACCACGGGGAAGTTGCGCGTGAGGATCGCGTCATAGACCAGCTTGCCGACGCCCGGCCGGGCAAAGACGATCTCGGCGAAAACGGCCGAAGACAGCATCTGCCCGATGCCGACGCCCAGAAGCGTGACCGTGGGCAGGATGGCGATGGAGAGCGCGTAGCGATAGGTGATCTGCCGTTCGGGAAGGCCGAAGGCACGGGCGGTACGGATATGACTTGCCTCCAGCACCTCCAGCATCGAGGCGCGCACCATCCGGGCGATATAGCCGACCCAGCCCAGCCCCACGGCGAGCGAGGGAAGGATCAGGTGCAGGATCTGGTCGCCCGGATTTCCCGGCTCGCCCGCGCCGATGGCCGGCAGCCAGCGCAGAGCGACCGCGAAGATCAGCAGCGCATAGATGGCGATGACGAAGGAGGGCACGGCGATGACCGCCACCGACAGGATGCCGACCACCCGGTCGGCGAGGCTGCCGCGCTTCACCGCGGCCCAGCAGCCCAGCGGAATGCCCAGAGCCACCGACCAGCTTATCCCGCCGGCGATCAGCGCCAGCGTGAAGGGCAGCTGTTCCAGCACCACGGTCAGAACCGGGCGGCTGGACAGCACCTCCTTGCCCAGATCGCCGCTCCAGGCGCCGATATAGAAGTTCCAGAACTGCATCCAGACGGGCTGATCCAGCCCCATCTTGATGCGCAGCGCCTCGCGCATTGCCTCGGTCGCGCGCGGGCCCAGCGCCACCGAGGCGGGATCACCCGGGATGAGGTAGATCATGCAAAAGAGCATCAGCATCGCCAACGAGACGATGACGACCGCAAGACCCAGCCGTTTCAAGGCATAGTTCAGCATGACCGCCCTTTCGGAAAGAGGGGGTGGGCGGGCCATGATCCGGCCCGCCCGGTGTCAGGCTCAGGCGGGTTTGAAATCCGCCAGCAGCGATTCGCCGTTGGGCTTCAGCCCCGGTTCGATCGTGTCGTTGTGGATCGCGCCCACCACCTCGTGGGTGAGGAACACATAGCAGCCGCTTTCGTCCATCAGCCCCTGCATCTTCTTGTAGATCTCATCGCGCTTGGCGGGGTCGCTTTCCACCAGCCCCTGCTCGTGCAGGTCCTTGTATTCCTGGCTGTCGAAGCGTTCCCAGTTCCACACGCCGATCTGCTCGGGCGTGAACCAGACAGTGGCCCAGCTCGGGTCGGGCTGCATGGAATAGCGGCCGAGGATCAGCTGAAGCTGCATGAAATAGTCGCCATCCTTCGAGCCCAGCGTCCAGAAGGTGCCGCTGTCGTTCTGCTTGATCTCGCAGGTGACGCCCACATCGGCCAGATTGGCCTGGATCACCTGCGCGGCGGTCAGCCGTTCCGACTGGTTGAGGATGTCCAGCGTGACATTGAGGTTGGTGGCGCCGGCCTCTTCCAGAAGCGCGCGTGCCTTGTCGGGGTCGTAGTCGTAGGTCACGCTGTCGCGGTTGCCCGGCAGGCCCGGCGCGATGATGCCGTTGGCGACGGCGGCGGCGCCGAAATAGGCCGCATCGACCACGGTTTCGCGGTCGATGGCATGCTGGATGGCGCGGCGAATGCGCACGTCCTTCAGCGTCTCGTTATCCTGGTTCATGCCCAGCCAGACATAGGCCAGCGAGGGCTTTTCCAGCACCACGCTGCCCGCCGGCGGGTTTTCCTTGAGCCGCGGCAGCGAGGACACGGCCGTCCAGGTGTAATCCAGATCGCCCGCCTCGAAGCCAAGCTCGGCGGTGGCCGGGTCCTCGATGGGAATGATGTGGATCTCGTCGAACCCGCCGGGCTCGTGCGCCCAGTCGGGGTTGCGCTTGAGCACGGTCTTCTGCTTGGGCACCCATTCGGCCATCAGATACTGGCCCGACTGCGCCACCGTCTCGGTGGTGAACTTGCCGCCCAGTTCCTCGACCGCCTTCTTGGACAGGATGCACGAGGCCGGGGTCGGCAGGGTCGTGGACCAGAGCGGCACGAACTTGTTCTTCAGGTGAATGAGGCCCGAGAGCGTGTCCTTCACCTCTACCTCCTTCAACGCCGACCAGTCGCCGGCATAGGGGCTTTCATTGGCCGGGTCGGCGATCCGCTCGATGGAGAATTTCACGTCCTCCGCCGTCATCTGGCCATAGCCATCGGTAAAGCCGATATTGTCTCGCAGCTTGAAGGAGATGGTCAGATCGTCGAGCTGTTCGATGCTTTCCACCGCGATGGGCTTCCAGTCCCAAACATCGCCCGAGACCGGAACCACCATCGGCGCAAAGATCGAACGAATGATGTCGTCTTCGGGCAGCGACACCCGGAAGGCCGGATCGAGCACCTGAAGATCGCTGTAGGAGCGCACGGTCACGACCTTGCCGTCCTGGCTGAACGAGATATGCGGAAAGGCGAGGCTCGCCGCGCCGAAGGCGCCGGCGCCGGCCAGGACGTTGCGGCGGGTGGGGCCGGAGTTTCTTGGTTTTGTCATGTCAGTCTTCCCTGTTGTCATGCTGCGGTCTTGTCCGCCTGTAGGTCTGCGGGCCGGCAGCCCGCGATAGCGCACCGGGCCTATCCGTCCTCGGCGCGTTTCACGTTGCCCCGGGTTCTGGTGCCGTCTTCCAGAAGGGCATCGGTGGGGATGATGACCGGCGCGTTGACCCAGAGGAGCCGCGCCGGGCGATCGGACTTGTTGCGGATGTTATGCGGCAGATGGCCGGGGATGCTGTAGCTGTCGCCGCTGCGCAGGATGAACACCTCGTCGCAAAGCCGCGCCAGAAGCTCACCTTCCAGCACCAGCGCATGGAACTCGCCTTCGCGGGTGTAAAGCTCGTCCCTCACCTGATCGGACCAAGGGGCGTAATCGGAAATGCCCATGTGGAACTGGCCGCCGATGGTGCTGGACAGGAGCCAGTCCTTATAGCCCAGGATCTCGGGCCGTTCGCCGTAGAGCAGGTTCAGGCTGCGCCGGTTTTCCGCGCGCACCACATGCGTCTTCTCCAGCGGCCCCTCGCCGGGGCGGCGGGCGAAAAACCATGCCGCTGGCGCGCGACAGATCGTCCAGCGTCAGGCCCCGGCTCTTGCGCAGCTGGCGCACCTCCGACCCG
>JAUIBJ010000104.1 GCA_030428025.1 Alphaproteobacteria bacterium | reverse complement strand
GCCCAGCAGGCGCGAGAGGCCGCGGCGCGTTTCCGTCCCGGCCGCGTAAAGCAGGACTGGCAGGCTAACCGACGGCACTGCCACGGCAATGGCGCGGGAGGTGCCCGACAGATCCGCTCGCAGAACCAGATTGGCGGACCAGGCCAAGCCGGATTCCGTTGCCGGCAGGCCTGCCGCGAGAAGGGCTGTGACCCCTGCCACCGCGCAGGCGCAGAGACCCAGCCCCGCCCGACCCAGCGGCAGCGCCCAGATCGCAAGGCCCGCCAGGGCCGGAAAAAGCACGAGAAGCCAGATCATTCCTTCATCGTCCCGATGCTTTCGGTCATGTCGGCCTGCCGGGCGCGATAGACTGCCACCACCAGCGCAAACCCCACCGCCATCTCGACCGCCATCACCGCCATCACGATGATCGCCAGCAATTGCGCCTCCGGCGCTCCGTCCAGCGCCAGCGACCAGAAGCCGACGGTTGCCAGCAAGGCGCCGTTCAGCATCAGTTCCAGTCCCATCATCAGCATGACGAAGCTCTGCTGCGACATCGCCCCGTAAAGGCCGATCCCGAAGAGGGCCGCGGCGAAGAGAAGCACGATCGCGAGGGTCATCCGTTTCCTCCCCCATGGCCATGGCCGCCGCCCTCTTCGGGCCGGCGCCCGGCGGGCGGTCCGCCTTCGGTCAGGCCGGGCGGGCAGGCGCCGGCGTCGGTATCGCCGAAGCGACCCCGGTGCGAGGACAGCACAACCGCCCCCACCATCGCCGCCAACAGCGTGACACCTGCCGTTTCGAAGATCAGCATGGAGGGGCCGAGAAGCTCGGTGCCCAGGTTGGCTGTGGTATCGCGCGCGGGGTCGACGGGCCGGTCGGGCAGGTCCGAGAGCAGCACCGCGCCCGCCAGCAGCGCGAAGGCCGCAGCGCCTGCCGCGATGGACAGGCGGTTCTGATGCACCATCACCATCGGGTTAAGCCCGGCGGGGTTCATCATGAACATGATCATGAAAATCGCCATGACCATCATTTCGACCGCCATCATGAAGACGGTGGCAGCCCCCAGATAATCGGCATGCAGCACCAGCGCGATGCCGCCGGTGCAGAAAAAGGAGAGCATCAGCGAGAAGGAGGCGCGCACCATCGAATCGACCACGAAGACCCGACAGCCGCTCCAAACCGCGAAAAGGCCAAGAAGGATCACCGCCGCCAGCGTCACAGCGCCACCCATCCGGCCAGCGCGAGATGCAGGAAGGACAGCGGCAGGGCCCCGACCCAGAGCGGGTGCAGCATCTGCGACGGGGTGGTCCGCGCCACGGTATGTCCGAGGCCGACCGTCACCGCCATCACCGCCGCGGTTTTCAAGGCCAGCCACGCGGGGCCGGGCAGACCGGGGCCCAGCGGCCCGCCCAGAAAGGCGGTGGCGGCCATGGCCGAGAAGGCCGTCAACATGGTCAGCCGCGCCAGTTGCCACAGCGCCCGGCCCGGTCCCGACTCCTGGCCCGAGGTGCCGCCGGCGATGTCGGCGCCATCGGCGAAATCGAACGGCCCCCGCAGGGTGAGCGTGAGCCCCACAAGCAGGAAGAGCGGCAGGCCCATGGGCTGGCGGAGGACGTTCCAGACCTCGCGCTGCGCCTCGACCACCTGCACGAGCGAAAGGCTTTCCGCCGGCAGCGCGGCGGCGATGAGCACGAACATCGAGGGCAGCATGACAGGCAGGCCGATCGCCACATAGCGATAGGCGCCGATCAGCGGAAAAGGCGCGTTGGGCGACCAGCCGTGCAGGAAGACCGCGATCACCGTCAGGGCCTCGCAGGCTCCCCAGACGACGATGCCGACGGAGCTGTCGAGCGGCGCGAGGCCCGGCGCCATGGGAATGACGGAAAGGCCTACCGCCGCCAGCGCCAGATAGGTGCCCGGCGCCAGCCAGCGGGTCAGCCGGTCGGGCGCCTCGGTGGTGGCTGTCGGGCGCGCCAGCAGTGCCGCGCCGTCGCGCAACGGACCGAAAGGGCCCTGCGCCGGGCGGCCCCAGAGCACGGGCACCAGCCGGTCGAGCCAAGCCCCAAGCCAGGCCCCGGCCAGCAGTGCCACGGGAAGGGCCAGAACGAGCGGCGTCATCGCGCCGCCTCCGCAGCCTGCCGGATCGTGTCTGGCGGCCAGGAATTGAGCAGAACCACCGCCTCGTGCCATTCCCGCCCCTCCAGCAGGCGGGGGATGTCCGGCGGCGGGCCTTCGGCGGGTTTTCCTTCCAGCCAGCCGCGCAGGCGGGTGCGGGCATCGCCGCCGGTCCCGGCCGCGCCAAGACCCACCGGCAGCGCCCGCACCGCGTTCAGGCTGCGTGGCGCGGTCCCGCGCAGGAGGCGGTCCGCCTGCGGCCCGAGGCCCAGCAGCCGTAGCAGCCGCGCGGCGCAGGCGCGCGGCGCATTGGCGTCTTCGGGCTGGGGGAAGGGTGCTTCGGTCACGCGGGCCGAGGCGATCAGATCGCCCTGCAGCGTCAGTTCCAGCACCAGGCCAGGCGGCAGCATCGGCGCAAAAGGGCCCACCCGCATGGTATAGGCGTCAAGTTTCAGACCGTCGCGCGGATCCTCACCGGTCATAGCCATGGGCCGGCCATAGGGCACCCCGCCCATCATGCCCTCGCCGCCCTGTCCGTGATCGCCGTGGCCTTTCCAGGGGTTGGGCGGGTCGTCCGGCAGGCGGTCGGGCTCGCCACTTTCGCCCGCCATGAGTCGCGCCCAGGCCGCGAGCAGTTCTGTCATCGGGTCGTCGCACCCGTCCCAGTGCACGGTCTCGCGCGGCGGCGGGATCTGGTCGTGGATACGGTCGAGCGCCACGGCCGCGCGGCGGGGAATGTCGCCGGCCACCAGAAGGATCGCGGCCCCGGCCGGGCTTTCCATGCGCCGGCTCTGCGCCCGGGCGAACAGCCCCTCGACCAGGGCCTGCATTCTCGGCCCGATGCACACGAAGACCGCCGGAGCGGAGCGGGCGGCCATGCGGTGAAACAGCCTTACTGCCATCTGAAGACCCCCTCGCGCCAGCCGTAAAGCAGCCCGATGGCGAGAATGCCGAGGAACATGCCCATCTCGGCCATGGCCTTGCCGCCTTCTGCGACGAAAACGACTGCCCACGGATACATGAACATCATCTCCATCTCGAAGGCGATGAAGACCAGCGTCATCGTGTAGGCCCGGAAATGATAGCGTTGCCAGGCATGCGTTTCCGCACTGCCGCCTCCGAAGAATGGCGCCGCTTGCGGCGCCGTCGCGGGCAGGGGGCGGGCAAGTGCGGCGGAGACCGCAAAGGCAAAGGCAGCAATCGCTGCGACCGTGACCAGATGCGACATGGAAACTGAACCGCCGCGACGCCGGGTTTGTTCCACGCGCAAGGCCTTTCGGGGCGCGTTTTCCGGCCGTTTTCATGCGCGCGCCGTCCATGCCGCCGCCCGCCGCCGGGCCGGGGCCCCGCCGGGTGCGTCGGCGGGCCGGGCCCTTGCGAATGCGCGGCTTGAGTCGCGGGTGCGGACCCCTACCCAAATGGGGGAGCATGAACGGGGGAATGACTTTCGCTCCCCTGCGAATAACCTGAAATCGCATGTTTGCGACGGTCTTTCACTTCCGGAGATCGAAAGCGTTGCGGTCCTTTCGGCGCGTGCCGGGGCCCTTTGCGGCCTTGATCCGGACGACAATATGACAGCCCCGCCCGGCGGTCCCCCATGACCGGGCGCGAGGCGAGTTCGGTGGTCTGATCCGCCTTTCTGGCAGGGTTGGACGCCGCGGGGATCGGGATCTTCCCGCGAGGGCGCAGGAAAAAGCGCCGCGCGGGCCAACAGAGGAGCGAATGAAGATGACCAATTCAGGGAATGCAGGTTGGGTCAGCCTGACGGCATTGGCCGTGTCCGGCCTTGTGGCGACCGGGGCCAGTGCGGCGACGGACGACGAGATCGTCCTTTGTACCATCGACGACACGTCGGGTTTTCTGGCCGCCATGTCGACGCCCAAGACCTGGGGTTACCAACTGGCCGTCGAAGAAATCAACGCCCAGGGCGGCGTGATGGTCGATGGCAAGAAGAAGACGATCAAGCACGTTCAGTATGACGGCCAATCCGATGTCGGCCGTTATAGCCAGTTGACCCAGCAGTGCATCTTCGAAGACGAGGCCGACGTGGTGATGGCCGCCTACACGGGCGCCGAGCGCGAAGCGGCCCGATCGGAAGCGGTGCGCAACGAAACCATCTTCTGGCACAACAACCAGGGCGAGGGCGGCATCGCCGACAAGTACTCGTTCTTCTCCGGCCCCACGCCGGAGCAGCAGGTACTGCCCGCTCTGGAGTGGATGATCAACGAATTCGGCCCGAAAATGACCTTCATCGGCGCCGACTACAACTTCTGCCGCGCCATCGGGGCCTGGACCCGGACGGCGGCGGGCCTCTATGGCGGCGATCTGGTGATGGAGGAGTACTTCCCCTTCGATGTGAACCAGTGGCAGCAAACCATCGGCGACATCCAGGGTATCTCGCCCGATTTCCAGGTGCATTGCCTTGTGGGCGGTGATCAGGTCCAGTTCTATCCGCAGGCGGAGGCCGCCGGCCTGAAAACCCCGGTCTGGTCGAACGTGACCATCTCCGACGGCTACGAGCACAAGATCTTCCCGCCGCCGCAACTCGCCAACATGCATGTGCCGCCGGGCTATATCGAGGATGTGCCGGGCGAGAATTCGGAAAAATTTGTCGCCAAGATCCGCGAGCGCCATCCTGATGCGCCCTATGTGAACGAGCATGCCGGGTTTGGTTACACCGCTGTCTGGGCCATGGCGAACGCCTGGGAGAAGGCCGGCACGACCGAGACTGACGCAGTAATCGAGGCGCTGGAAAGCGGCATAGAGGTCGAGCAGGCGCCGGGTGGGTCCTGGGTCATGGACTCGTCACACCACGCGGCGATGCCGACCTACATGTTCCGGGTTGAAGAAGACCATTCGCTGACGCTGGTCAAGGAACTGGGGGTCAACCCGCCCACGTTCCTCAAGGAGATCGGCGTGTCGGTGCCCGATCTGGAGTCCGGTGACGGTCATTCCTACCTGCCGCCGGATCATCCGGAATGGAAACAGTTCTTCGAATGATCCACGCACTGCCGGCGGTGCCCAGGAATGGGCCCGCCGGCAAGACCGGACGAGCCAGAATGACTGGCAGGTGCGCGGCTCTGGTCCGGCGCGCCATCATCTGTCCAGGCCGGCGAACCGGGATCGGAACACGGCGACCAGACAACTGAGGCTGGGCTCTCCTGATGGAAATCTTCACGGAAATTTTCGGTTTCTTCTTCCAGTATCTCGATGGCGTGGCGTTCCTGATACTCGCCGCCATCGGTCTTGCGATCATCTTCGGCATGATGGGCGTCATCAACATGGCGCATGGCGAACTGATGATGATCGGCGCCTATGTCACCGCCTTTTCCATGTATGCCGGAATACCCTGGCCGATCGCGATTGTGCTGGCCGGGATCGGGGCCGGCATCGCGGGGATGATCCTCGAACGCCTGATCATCCGGCACTTCTACAAGCAGCTGTTGTCGTCGCTCGTCGTGACATGGGGCATCTCGATGATCGTGTCGCAGCTTTTCCTGGTGATCTTCGGCCCGACGATGGAAAGCCTGCCGACCCCGTTTTCCGAGATCAAAATCCTCGTGGGCGGGGATGTGGGCTTTTCCGTGGTGGGCCCGGAAGGGTTCGCCGCGCTAAAGGCGGCGACCGGACGCCTGCCGGAAGGCGTCGAAAGCTTCGGGATCTACCGGCTTGTCATGTTCGCGATCGCGGCGCTGCTGATCGCCGGCATCTGGGCCCTGATGCGCTTCACCGAATACGGAACCCGCGCCCGCGCCACGATGGACAACCCCGCCATGGCCAATGCGCTTGGGATCAACACCGCCCGCATCTATGCCCTGACATTCGGTGTCGGCTCGGCACTGGCCGGGATCGCCGGGGGCATCTTCGCGCTGACATCGGCCATCACGCCCTTCTTCGGTGCGGCCTATACCGCGAAGGCCTTCATCGTCGTTGTGGTCGGCGGCGGCGCGGGCGTGGTGAACGGGCTGGTGGCCAGCGTCGCCTCCCTCGGCGGCGTACAGACGATCTTTTCCAACATGTTCAGCGTCTATATCGGCTTCGTCGGAATGATCGCCGCGGCGTTCCTCATCCTGTTGCTGATGCCCACCGGCATATCCGGCTATCTGGAGAACCTGAGAGACCGAAGAAAATGACCCTGTGCAAGGCAAGCGAGTGGCAACATGAAGCGTAGCGGTATTTTCGGCATTCTCGGCCTTCTGAACGGCCCGCAGACCATGGGGCGGGGCTGGGTCTTCTGGATCGGATTCGTTGTCTTCGTCGTCCTGGCCTATCTCGGGCCGACCCATCTGGGCCTGAAGCCCTACAAGATAAACGAATTCCTGATCTCCGGGTTTCTTGCGGCGAGCCTGTCCATCCTCTGGGGCTATTGCGGCATCCTGAGCCTGGGGCAGGTGGCCTTCTTCGGGATCGGCGGCTATGTCTGGGGAGTGATCGGGATCAACCTCTGGGATTCGACCGGCAACACGCATCTGGCCTTTCTCGGCGGGATCCTCGCGCCAACCGCCTTTGCCGCGATAGTGGGGGCGGCCATGTTCCTGGCCCGCCTGAAGGGCGTCTACATCGCCATTCTGATGCTCGTGCTGTCGCTGCTGCTGGAAACCTTTATGCTGCAAACCGCCGATCCGGAGGTTTATTCCATCGGCAAGGCGGTGCTGGGCGGGTCGAACGGGCTGCGCCCGGCCTCGGACATCCCCAACGCCGCCTTCGGCTGGGGCGAGTCGGTGGTCGATTTCAACGGCCGCCGGGCTGAATTCTACTACTTCGCGCTAACCTTGCTGATCCTCACCTACCTTGGGTTGCGGATGCTTCTGAATTCCTCATTCGGCTACCTGCTGGTCGCGGTCCGCGAGGATCCGGACCGGACCGAGACCTTCGGCTATGACGTGAGGCTCATCCAGCTTGCCGTGTTCTGCATCGCCGCCGCGATCGCCGGTCTGGCCGGGTCGCTGGACACTGCCCGTATCAACCGGGTCGATCCCGAGGTGTTCGGCGTTTCGGCGAACATCATGGTGGTGATCTGGGTGGCCGTGGGCGGAAGGAAAGACCTGACCGCGGCCATCCTCGGCGCCATTTCGCTGGAGTGGCTGTTCCTGTGGCTGACGACCTCCGGCAACCCGGAATACGCGACCATCGTCATGGGCGCGATCCTGGTTGGGGTGATGCTCATCGCGCCGGAGGGCATCTTCGTCTTCATCGGCGAACGGCTGCGTGTCCTGTTCGGAAAGTCCGGTTTGTTCAGCGTGGAGCGAAAGGATTCGGTGATATGAACAGTCGCGCGGATACCGGACAGCCGCAGACGGTGACCGGCGACACGCCCATCGTCGAGATCCGGAATGTCATAAAGGATTTCGGCGGCGTGCGCGCCACCGACAACCTGAGTCTTGCCATCACGCCGGGGGAGCTGCACTGCATGATCGGGCCGAACGGTGCGGGCAAGAGTACCTTCTTCAAGCTGCTGATGGGCACCATACGGCCGAGCTCCGGGACGATCCATTTCAATGGCGAGGACATCACCCGGCTCGCCCCCTTCGCCCGGGCGCGCAGGGGGCTGGGCATCAAGTTCCAGAACATGCAGGTCTATCAGGAACTGACGGTGTTCCAGAACTTCTTCGTGCCGATGCGGCGCCATCACAAGCCGGCGGAAATGCCGGAGCTTGTGGACAGGATCCTGCGAAGGATCCATCTGACCGGGCTGGAGGACGAGACCGTCAAGAACCTCAGCCACGGTCAGCAGCAGTGGCTGTCTATCGGCATGTCCATCGCGCTGGAGCCGAAAGTGCTTCTGCTGGACGAGCCGGCCGCGGGGATGGGGCCCGAGGAAACCGCCTCGACGGCCGAGATCATCAAGGCGCTGAATGCCGAGGGAATGACCATTATCGTGATCGAGCATGACATGGAATTCATCCGCAGCCTGAATTCCCGAACCTCGGTGCTGCATCTGGGGGCGCTGTTCGCCCAAGGCAGCTATGAGGACATCGAACGTAATGAAGATGTTCACAAAATCTATCTTGGCAAGGCATAACGGGATGGCCGGAACCCCCCTCCTCAGCGTCAGCGACCTGCGGTCCGGCTATGGCCGGATCGGCATTATCAACGGCATCTCCTTCGACATCAGGCAAGGCGAGATCCTGGCGATCATCGGCCGCAACGGCGTCGGCAAGACCACGCTGATGAAAACGATCATCGGCCAGGTGCCGGCCTTCGGCGGCAGTATCAGGCTGAACGGTCAGGAAATCCAGAAACTGCCCGAAGCGACGCGCGCGCAGAAAGGGATCGGCTATGTGCCTCAGGGCAGGGGGCTGTTCAATGGTCTGACCGTTGCCGAGAACCTGCGCATGGGCAAGCTGGTCGGCGGCCGGCCGCAGCAAACGAATTACGACCGGGTCTACGGGTTCTTCCCGGTGCTTCGGGACCGGCTCAACCAGGTCGCCGGCACAATGTCGGGCGGAGAGCAACAGCAGCTTTCGATCGGCCGGATCCTGATCGGCAACCCGGACATCATCCTGCTGGACGAGCCCTCGGAAGGGATCCAGCCGAACATCGTTCACGCCATCGGAGAGATCATTCCGCGTATCCGGGACGAGCACGGGCTGACCGTGATCATCGTCG
>JAUIBJ010000781.1 GCA_030428025.1 Alphaproteobacteria bacterium | reverse complement strand
GACCGCACGCATATCGGTGCGGCGCGGCCGCCCGACATTCGAGGTCGGCGGCATGAACGGCGCGACCAGCGCCCATTCCTCATCGGTGCTGTCGCTTGCATAACGCTGGCCGCGTCGGTCATAGTCGGGGCGAGTGATTTCAGTCCAGGGCATGATCTCTCCAGGTGTCGCAACCCAGAGGAATCACAACTGGCTGAAATCATTCAACTTAGTTTTTGGTTGGGCTCTGAGGCGGCGGCGGTGTGATGTTGGCGTGTGACCGGGTGTGTTCCGGCATCAGGTCGGCGTGGCCGCGCAGGCGGTAGCTCGCGCCCTCGATCTGCACGACGACCGCGTGGTGGAGTAGCCGGTCCAGCAGCGCGGTGGCAACGACGGGATCGCCGAAGACTTCACCCCACTCCGCAAAGCCGCGGTTGGAGGTCAGGATCATCGCCCCCTTCTCGTAGCGCGCGTTGACGAGCTGGAAGAACAGATTGGCGCCGCCACTGGAGATCGGCAGGTATCCGATCTCGTCGACGATCAGCAGCGAGGCGCGGGCGTAGAAGCGGATCTTCTCCGGCAGGCGCCCCTCGCGTTCGGCCTGGGCGAGCGCGTCGATGAGCTCGGCCAGGGTGCAGCGGTAGACGCTGCGGCCCGCCTTGACCGCAGTGACACCGAGGGCTGTGGCCAGGTGGCTCTTGCCGGTGCCCGGCGGGCCGAGGAAGTGCAGCACCTCGGCCCGGTTGATGAACTCCAGCTGGGCGAGCGCCATGATGCGGTGGCGGTCCAGCGAGGGCTGGAAGGAGAAGTCGAAGCTCTCGAGCGTCTTGATCGGGGTGAGCCGCGCCGTGCGCAGTCCGACACCGATCCGGCGCCCTTCGCGCAGGGTCAGTTCCTCGGCCAGCAGGGCATCGATGGCCTCGATCGCGGTCATCTCGCCCTTTTCCAACCGGCTCAGGACCTGGTCCAGCGTTTCCAGGGCGCGGGCCATGTGCAGGCTGACCAGGCTCTGGCGAATGCGTTCCGTGACGGGGGTCATGGGCGTCCCTCCGGCTGACCGGCCAACCTCTGGCCGACAGCCTCGTAGAAGGCCAGCGGCCGCCGCTGGACTTGGGTGTCGACAGGATTCAGCCACTCGATCGTGGCACGGCGCGCGACAGGCACCGGCTTGCGATGGCTGGGATCGACACGCTTCTGGTTCTTGCCCTCAAGCACCGGGTGGCAGGCGATCAGCTCCCCGTCCTCGAAGATGCGCACCTCGGTCGGGTGGTTCTGCACCTCGACGATCCGGCGCCGGGTCGTATCCGGCACGCTGTATTGGTTGCCGCCAACGGCGACCATGCCTTCGTGACTGATCCGGCGCTCTACGGTCAGGACCGCGTCGTAGGGCCGGGCCGGCAGAGCCACGAGATGCGGCTGCTCTTCGGCAAAATGTTCGTCCACGACCCGCTGCGTGGTGGCATGGACCCGGGGATTGGCGATGGTCATGCGCCATTCCTCGAACTGGGCGTTCAGGTCATCGAGGTCGCGGAAGCTACGCCCCAGGAAGAAGTCCTGCCGCACGTAGCGGAACGGGCGCTCGACCTTGCCTTTCGTCTTGGCCCGATACGGCTGGCAGGCCCGCGGTGCCGATCCGTAATGCGCCAGAAGCGCCACGAGCGAGGCGTTGTAGGTCACGACGCCGGCGGCATCTTCCCCAATGACCGCGGTCTTCATGCGGTCGTAGAGCACTTCGACGCAGGCACCGCCCATCACATCGAAGGCCGCGATGTGACAGCGCATCA
>JAUIBJ010000103.1 GCA_030428025.1 Alphaproteobacteria bacterium | reverse complement strand
CCCTGACGGAAAAGCTGAAATCCGGGTGAGACGGGTCTGCCATGCCTTCTGAAACCCTTATCCTTTGGGCGGTAACGCTTGCCGGGCTGGCCCTGGCTGCGTGGCGGGCCAAGCCCTGGCTACAGCCTCTCTTCGCTGCCCGCCCGGCAAACCGCACCGACCGGCCGGGCGAGCGCGCCATGGGGCTGCTCACCAATATCGGGCTGCACCGGCGGCTGCTGAACATCCGGTTTTCCGGGGTCATGCACCTGATGATCTTCACAGGGTTTCTGGTGCTCTTTTCGGCCATTGTGCAAAGTTTCGGCGGCGGGCTGTTCCCGGGCTTCAGCCTGGCCCCCATCGGCGGCAACACTTGGATCGCCGCGCTTCAGGAGGTGTTCGCACTCGTCCTGCTCATCGCGCTCGGCATGGCGGTGTGGCACCGGTTCGTCTTTCGCCCGAAGCGGTTCGAAGGCTCGAACAGCTCAGATGCGACGATCATCTATGTGCTCGTCGCCGCCGTGGTCTGCAGCATGCTGCTGGAATTCGCGGCGCGGATCGCGGCGGGTGGCGATCCCTCGGCCCCCTATCGCTGGGTCTCGGGCACCATCGCCTCGGGACTGGCCGCCATGGGGATTGAGGGCGAGAGCGCCCACGGCGCCGAGCGCGTCTTCTACTGGGCGCATGTCTTTGCGATCCTGGGTTTCCTGATCTACATTCCTGGGTCCAAACACCGGCACATGGTCGCGGCCTTTCCCAATATCTATTTCCGGTCGCTGAAACCGAAGGGGGAACTTCCTGCGCCTGTTGACCGTCCACAAGGCGAGGCCGACACGCTCCGCTACTCCGATTTCTCATGGAAACAGCTTCTCGACGGGCTTTCCTGTACCGAATGCGGCCGGTGTCAGGCGGTTTGCCCGGCGCATGGCTCGGGCGCACCGCTGAGCCCCAAGACACTGATCATGAATTTCCGCGACGGCATGGTCGCCGAGGATGCGGACAACAAACCGCTCGCCGGCGGGGTCATCGCCGACGAAACGCTCTGGGCCTGCACCACCTGCCGGGCCTGCATGGAGGTCTGCCCGCTGCATATCGAGCACGTGCCCAAAATCGTCGAACTGCGCCGCGCTCGGGTCGAAGAGGGTGATATCGAGCCGATGCTCCAAACCGCCCTGACCAGCCTGCAAAGCCACGGCAACTCGTTCGAGAAATCGCCCAAGCAGCGGGCGAAATGGACGCGTGGCCTGTCGTTCAAGCCCAAGGACGCCCGCAAGGAGCCGGTGGACGTTCTGTGGTTCGTGGGCGACTTCGCCAGCTTCGACCCGCGCGTGCAGCGGCTGACGGTGCTTGTGGGGGAATTGCTGCATCGCGCAGGGGTCGATTTCGGCATCCTCTATGACGGCGAGCGCAACAGCGGCAACGATGTGAGGCGGGCCGGCGACGAGGGCCTGTTCGAGATGCTGGCCCAGCACAACATCGACCAGCTCGGAGCCTGCCAGTTCAACCGGATCGTCACCACCGATCCGCACAGTCTGAACGCTTTGGGAACCGAATACCGCGCCCTCGGGGCCGCGTTCGACACGGTGCATTACTCGCAATTCCTGTGGGAGCTGGTCGAGAGCGGAAAGCTGACGCCCTCGCGCGCCGCAGGCACCGCGGTCACATATCACGACCCCTGCTACCTCGGCCGCTACAATGGCGGATTCGACGCGCCCCGGCGCCTGATCACCCATCTCGGGCACGAGTTGCACGACATGGGGCGCTGCCGCGAGAACAGCTATTGCTGCGGCGCGGGCGGTGGACGCATCTGGATGGATGACAGCGGGCTGACCGAACGGCCCAGCGAGAACCGAATCAAGGAGGCGCTGGCGCTGAACAACGTGTCGCGTTTTGTCGTGGCCTGCCCGAAGGATGTGGTGATGTACAGCGCTGCGGTTCAGGCCCTGGGCGTCGAGGACCGGATTACTGTATGGGACATCGCCGAGCTTCTGAACGAGGGGCTGGAGTGACACCCACCGGGCTTTCCCCCGTGGCCGCGCCGGACCCCTCGCCACGATCGGCCGCGTTCAAGCCGCCGCCGGGAACGGTCGATTGCCATATCCACATCATTCAGGACCCGGACCGCTTCCCCGTCGACCCCGGGCGCAGCTACGACCCGGCCCCTGCCCCGCTTTACGCCTATGACCATGTCTGTGCCACGCTTGGCATCGACCGGGCGGTGCTGGTTCAGCCCAGCGTCTACGGAACCGACAACCGTTTGCTGATGGAAGTGTTGCAGGCCGAGCCGGATAGGTTCCGGGGCGTTGCGGTGGTCGGTGACGGCGTGACCGACGCCACGCTCGACGCAATGGCGCTGGCCGGTGTTGTGGGCGTTCGGGCAAACCTGCTCTTCGGCGCGGGGATCACCCTCGAAGCGGCGGCGCGGCTGGCGCCAAGGCTCGAGGCGCGGAACATGCATCTTCAATTGCTGATGACCATCGCCGGGGCGCGCGACGAATTGCTGGCCCTCTCGCGTCTACCGGTCGCACTGGTCTTCGACCATATGGGCCATTTTCCCGCGGGCGTGGGAACGGACTTTGCGGAATTCGATCTGATGCTGGGGCTGATGAAGGAGGGTCGGGCCTGGGCCAAGCTGTCCGCGCCCTACCGGCTGTCGGCGGCGGGGCCACCCTATGCGGATCTTCGGCCGATCGCGGACGCCTTGATCGCAGCGGCGCCGGACCGCGTTGTCTGGGCCACCGACTGGCCGCACCCGGCGATCCGGGGCCCGATGCCCAATGACGGCGCCCTGCTCGATTGCCTGGCCGACTGGGCACCCGACGAAGAGACGCGCCGCCGGATCCTGGTGGACAATCCGGCGGCGCTCTATCGCTGGAAAACCTGACGCCTCAGCCTTCGATGGCTGCGGCCACGGCGGCAGCGACCGCCTCGTCATCGGGGATCATGCCGCCGGCCACGCCGACCGCCCCAACGACCGCGCCATCAAGCGAGATGGGCTGCCCCCCGCCGAAGACCACCATCGGCGAGCGGTGCGACACCTCGATCCCGTAAAAGGCGCCGCCCGGCTGGGCATGTTCGGTGACATCGCCGGTCTTCATGTTCAGCGACCGGGCGGTAAAGGCCTTGCCCTGGGAAATCTCGATGCTGGCCAGTAGCGCGCCGTCCATGCGCGCGAAGGCCAGCAGGTTGCGGCCAGAATCGATGATCGCGATACTGGATGGCGAGCCGATCTCGCTGGCTTTCGCGATCCCGGCCTCAAGGCCCTTCAGGGCCATTTCGTGGGTGATTTCGGTCATTCGTAACTCCTCCCTTTCCGAAAAAATTTGCGCCGCGTTCAGACGGCAAGCTTGGGGCGACCGCCCAACGACAGCGTCAGAAGCTGGTCGTGCGAACACTCGGCCTTGGGCGCGTGGTGCACCAGCTGGCCGTCATGCACGACCATCACGGTTTCCGACAGCGTCATGATCTCTTCGGCCGCCGAAGAAACCAGCACCACCGCCGCACCGGCCTTCGCCAGCTCCAGGATGGTGAGATAGATCTCCTTGATCGCGCCCACATCGACGCCCGCTGTCGGCTCGACGAAGATATAGACCTTGGCCTTCGCACCCATCCATTTGCCGATCACCGCCTTCTGCTGGTTGCCGCCCGAGAAAAACTTCACCGGAAGGGCAGGAAGGTCGGGATGCACGGCCAGGCGCTTGATGATGCCCTCGGCATAGCGGCTTTTGCGGTCCTCCCGCACCAGGCCCAGACGGCTGAGGTTCTCGAGCATCGGCAGGGCGATGTTGTTGGCGAGGCTCAGATTGGGAAAGAGCGCCTGCCGCCGACGGTCCTCGGGGATGATGGCGATGCCGGAGCGCAGCGAGCCGTATGGGCTGGAGATCGTGACGGGTTTGCCGTCGATCCTGATCCTTCCCTCATGCTCGGTGATCCCGCCGAGGGCGCGGGCCACCTGTTCCATGCCCCCGCCCACCGGGCCGGTGATGCCCAGCACTTCTCCGGCGCGCACCCGGAACGAGAGCGGTTCGAGATTGCCGGCGGAGAGGTTCTCTACATCGAGCACCACATCGCCGGTCGAAAAGCCGTCATTCTCGATGCGCAGGTCTTCGGTGCTCTTGGCGACCATGAGTTCGGTCACCCGGTCTTCGGTGATCTCGGAATGGTCGAGCGTCGCCGACACCCGCCCGCCGCGCAGGATGGTGATCCGGTCGCAGATCCGCCGGATCTCGCCCAGCCGGTGCGAGATGTAGATCAGCGTCACGCCCTGCTTGCGGAAGCGGTCGATCAGGCCGAAGAGGATATCTACCTCATGCGCGGAGAGCCGTGCCGTGGGCTCGTCGAGCACGATCAGCTTGTAGCGGCGGTGGAAGAGGGTGGCGAGCGTTACAAGCTGGGTTTCGGCGGCAGAAAGTGTGGAGGCCAGCCGATAGACGTCGAGCTCGATCCCCATCTCGCCCAGGATCCTGCGCGCCTCTTCGTGGATGGCGCCGGAGCTGACGAAGGCGCCCCCGGGCTCGTTGCCCAGAAGGATGTTCTCGCCCACGGTAAAGCCATGTACCAGTTCGGCATCCTGATAAACGGCGCCGAAGCCGAGGCGATGTGCATCCAGCGGGCTGTTGATCTCGACCGGCCTGCCCTCCAGCAGGATCTGCCCACCACTGGGCGCGTAGACGCCGGTCAGGATCTTGATCAGGGTCGACTTGCCGGCGCCGTTTTCGCCCAGAAGGCCGTGCACCTCGCCGCGCAGGAACTGCGCCGAGACGCCCTTGAGGGCCTTGGTGCCGGCGAACTGCTTTTCCAGATCGACTGTGGCGACCAGCGGGCCGGCCGAGTCATTGGGGGTTTCCGGGGCCGCCATTTCCGCCCCCTAGATGAACTTGAGGTGGATTTCCTCACGGTTCAGCGCGGCATTCGCCCCGACCGCGAGAATGAGGATGATGCCTGCGAAAAGCTGCCGCGCGGCATAGGGAAAGCCCACCATGTTCATCCCCGAATTCACCATGTAGAGGAAGAAGACGCCGAGAAGCGTGCCGAAGACATGCGGCTTGCCCTTGCCCAGCACGGTCGCACCGAGGAACACCGCGGCAAACGCCTCCAGCAGATAGCCCTCGCCGCCGACGGGCTGGGCCGAGGAGGAAATCGAGGTCAGGAGCACGCCGCCGATCCCGGCGGTCAAGGCCGAAAGGATGAAGGCCACGATCACCCAGTGATAGACCCGGATCCCCGAATAGAAGGCAGCCATCGCGTTGTCGCCGACGGCGCGGATGTAATAGCCCACACGGGTTTTCGCGAAGAGAACCATATGCATCGCGAAGATTACGGCCAGGATGATCACCGGCACCCCGATCGCCATCTTGCGGTCGTCCGTCAGTTGCAGACGGCCCTGGCCGATCCAGCGGAAGGCCTTCTCAGTATAGTCGACGGCCACCTGATAGCCGCCGGTGAGATAGATGTTGATCCCTCCGAGGACGAACATCATCCCCAGCGTCACGACGATACCCGACAGGCGGCCATAGGTCACCAGCAAGCCGTTGATCAGCCCGATCCCGCAGGCCACAAGAAGGGCCACGACGATGGCACCCCAGGGCCCCAATACCGGGATCAGAAAGGCGCAGACGATCGAGGTGGTCGTCACGCACAGCCCAACCGACAGATCGAAACTTCCCGCCACCACCACATAGGTCAGACCGATCGACACAAGGCAGGGCACGATCATGGAAAACAGGATGTTGTTGAAGTTCGAGAAGGTCAGGAAATAGGGCGAAACGAAGGAAAACCCGGCTGCGGTCAGGACAATCACGATGATCGTGCCCCACTGCCTGAGAAGGCGCAACAGCAGCGATTCGCCATCAGATTGCGCTGGCGCCTTGTCATGCGACGTGCCTTGTGCGGCGTCTGACGCGGAGTCTTGCATTTTCGATCTTTCCCTCAAGAATTTCTGGTGTCGTGCCGAAGGCTTAGTTGTAGACCCCGCCGTCGATCGTCAGGGCTTGCGCCGTCATGTAGCGGGACTCGTCGGAGACAAGGTACACAAACATCGGCGCGATGTCCGAAGGTTCGCCCTGCCGGCCCAGTGGCACGATGCTGGCCACCACCTCCTCCTGCGCCTTGCGCCCGCCCATGAAATCGATGGCCGGCTGGTTGAAGGCCGTATCGACCCAGCCAGGGCAGATGACGTTGACCCTGATCTTGTCCGGGGCAAGCTCCATCGCCAGGGCGGTCGTGAAGGCGATGACGGCCCCCTTGGAGGCGGAATAGGCCGTCATGCCGGGGCCGCCGCGCTGGCCGGCCAGCGACGAGGTGTTGACGATCGAGCCGCCGCCGGCGGCCCGCAGATGATCGGCGGCGTATTTCGCGCCGAAGAAATGCGCCCGGGAGTTCACCGCGAAAAGCGCATCCCAGTCGTCTTGGCTGAACTCGGTGACTTTGCCGGAGCGCTGTAACCCGGCATTCTGGCAAAGCGCGTCCAGCCCACCGAGCCACTCGACGCCGTCTTCGATGAGGGCGCGCACGTCGTCTTCGCGGGTCACGTCCACGCGGATGAAATGGCACGCCTCGCCCAGGTCCTTCGCCACGGCTGCGCCCTTGTCTTCGTTGATGTCCCCGATGACGACCCGCGCCCCTTCGGCAATGAACTGTCGCGCCGCTTCGAGACCTATGTTGTCGACGGCGCCAGTGATGATGATGCGCTTGCCGCGAACTCTACCGGCCATGGGGACCCTCCTCTTTCGATGAATTGACAACGCCGCCCTTACGGCGGAGCGATGGTTACTGGTCTGACAACAGGACCCCGCCGCGCCCCCAGCTTTCGGTCGGAACCTCGTCCACGATCACGTGCACCCGGTCGCGCACTGCCCCGACCTCTTCGACCATGGCATCGGTGATCCGGGCCACGAGGGCGCGCTTTTCGTCGACGGACCGACCCGCCTTGAGGTGAACTTGTACGACCGGCATCCTGTCCTCTCCCTTTCGCGTGATACCGCCCCCCGAATGGTCCCGGGGGGCGGCTCTGGCGGGTTCAGCCGCCGTATTGGCCCAGAAGCTCGATGGCCTGACGGTCCATTTCCTGAACTTCCGCCAGCGCCTTTTCGGCCTCTTCCTGAAGGATCGCCGTGACCGGTACGCGATAGACATGCGGCTCGACCGTCTGGCCCGACCCCAGGGCCATCGCCAGTTCGGCCGTCTTCTGGCCCAGCGTGTGCCAGGGCACATCGGTCGAGAATTCGATCGGATAGGTGCCGGCCGCCATTTCGCCGAGAAGCTGATCGGAGAAATAGTGGTTGAAGATGCGCACGTCGTCGCGGCCCATCTGCTGCATCGCCTGGCCGGCGCCGATGGTCAACGGCCACCACCACGAGATGAGGCCCGCGACCGAGCCCGGTTCGGGGTTCGCCTGAAGCATGGCCAGCGCATTCTCGCGCCCCTTCGAGATCTGGTCCTGGGTCGAGACCGAACCGGGCATGAAGGGCAGCATGTTCATCCGCGGTTCATATTTGGTCATCAGGTCGACCATGTCGGCTTCCATGTCGAAGGGCGTGTAGAAACCCTTGTCTTCGGCCGTCTGAACCAGCGTGCCGCTGCGCTGCAGCACGTTCTGAACGTAATAGCCCAGCGTGGTCGCCGTGGCCCAGGTGTCTTCCACCACCGCCGGCGAATCCTTGACCGGAACAGCAAAGCCCACGGTGGGAATGCCGCGTGCCTTGGCCTCGTCGGCGATATATTCGGTCTCGGGCTCCAGCGAATAGATGCCCATGCAAAGCACGTCGATATCGCGGTCCAGAAGCGCGCGTTCGGCTTCCTGCTCGCTGGCCTTGGTGGGCTCGCCCCGCACGGTGACCGGTTCGCCGCCCATCTCCAGAACCGTCTTGACCAGTTGCCAGCAGCCGCGACGCCATGGCTGGTTAAACGGACCATATGTCAGCGGGATGCCGACGCGCACCTTCTTCTCCTGCGCATGGGCATAGCTGATGTCGGTGGCAAGCCTGGTGCCCGCCAGCGCGGCACCGGCGGCCACGCTTTTCTTGAGGAAGTCGCGCCGGCTCCATTCCGCGAATTCGAGCGCTTCCTTCACCAGGAACTTCCTGCGTTTGAAGTCTAACATCTTGTCCTCCCTTGATGTGACAATTTTCGTGCCGAGTTGCCCTGACTGTCTGGTTCTTTTCGCCTGACCTAGCTGGCTTCCCTGCTCGTTCCGACCGCATCCAGGAACTCGACCATCGCCGCGGAAAACGCCTCCGGCTGTTCGAGATTCGCCAGATGCGCCGCGTCGTCGATGACGATGAGATCGGCGCCGGGGATCCGGTCGGCGATCAGTTGCGACGACGAGACGGGTGTTGCCGGGTCGTCGGCCCCCACGATAACGCGCGTGGGCAGGCGGATCTCTCCCAGCCTGTCCGCGAAGCGCATGCTCCGGATCGCCTCGGCGCAGCCAACATAGCCCGCAACGCTCGTGTTCGAGGCGATCTCGCGCATCTGCGCCACGACGTCCGGGCTGCGCTCGCGGAAGCCGGCGGTGAACCAGCGGATCATCGTCGGCTCGACAAGCGGGGCAAGCCCCTCGTCCTGCGCGGTCTTAATACGTTCGTCCCAGACCGAGCGCGGCATCTCCGCGGCGGTGTCGCACAGAAGCAGCGAACAAAGCCGCTCAGGCGCCTCTAGCGCGAAAGCCATTGCGATCATGCCGCCCAGCGACAGGCCCGCGAAATGCGCCCGGTCAATGCCCAGCCCGTCCATCAGGCTTTGCGCGTC
>JAUIBJ010000102.1 GCA_030428025.1 Alphaproteobacteria bacterium | reverse complement strand
GCGACGGCGAGGATGGCAAGCTGGAGAAATACTTTTCGGAAAATCCGGGTGAGGGCGGTTGACGGCGGGGCGCCGGCCGATTCGTTTCAGGTGACGCCGAAACAGCTGCTTTAAAACCTCAGGACATTGCTGCAAGTAATTGGAAATGCAGCTATATTCCCAATGTGATCATATGCCCGCTTCCGGATGGCGGGTTTTTGTGCTATATTCTTGTTACATATGAAGATAACCGCCTGACGTCCATTGCCCGAGCTGCTTTCTGGGAGTGGTTTTTTGCGCGTTCGTCGCACCGGCTCATCGGATCAAGCATCCCCTGAGGCGAGAACTGCGCGCTCGAAAAGACGGTCTGCCTGATGAGGAAGTACTGAATGAGCAAGTCGAAAAAGTCCGAGTTCCGTCCCGATGACTATGTCGTCTACCCCGCGCATGGCGTGGGGCAGATCGTGTCGATCGAAAAGCAGGAAATTGCCGGGCTTGAACTGGAACTGTTCGTGATTTCGTTCGAGAAGGACAAGATGACACTGCGGGTGCCCACCAACAAGGCCGCCGAGATCGGCATGCGCAGCTTGTCGAGCCCGGATGTGGTTTCGAAGGCCATGTCGACGCTGAAGGGCAAGGCCCGGGTGAAGCGCGCCATGTGGTCGCGCCGCGCGCAGGAATATGAACAGAAGATCAATTCCGGCGACCTGATCGCCATCGCCGAGGTGGTCCGCGACCTGCATCGCACCGACGACCAGCGCGAGCAGAGCTATTCGGAGCGTCAGCTGTACGAGGCCGCGCTGGAGCGTCTGACCCGCGAAGTGGCCGCCGTCAGCGGCGGCGACGAGGTGCAGGCGGCAAAGAAGGTCGATGAAGTACTGATTTCCCGCGCTGCCTGAACGGTGGCCGGAACACGCGATGAAAGGCCGCGCCCACGGGCGCGGCCTTTGGCGTTTCAGGCGACGAGGCTGAAGAGAACGGCGATTTCGGCGAGTTGCTGAGTGGCGCCGAGAATGTCGCCGGTCTGCCCGCCGATCTTGCGCCGTGCGACGAGCCCCACGGCGAACGCGGCCGCGCCCGCCCAAAGCATGGCGCCGATCGCGCCCCAGCCGGTGAGCAGCAGGGCGGTGAGCGCACCGATCCCGATCGCCAGCGCGGCGGTGGCCCGCGACACGGCGCCCACGCGCTTCGACAACCCGTCCTCGCGGGCATGGGGCAGGGCCGCCATCAGCGCGGGCATGGTGGCCCGCGACAGCGCCGCCGCCGTCAGGATCGCGACCGCGGCCACGCCTGTCCCGGCCTCGAAGAGCAGCCACAGCGCGGCCCCGCGCGCGCCTAGCGCCAGCACCAATGCGATCACCCCATAGGTGCCGATGCGGCTGTCGCGCATGATCTCCAGCCGGCGCTCACGCGTCCAGCCGCCCCAGAGCCCGTCGGCGGTATCGGCCAGCCCGTCCTCGTGCATGGCCCCCGTCGTGGCAACCAGAGTTGCGAGCGTTACCAGCGCCGCCAGCGGTGCCGGCAGGCCGAGGGCCAGTGCTACCGCCCCGCCGAGCGCCGCCAGGGTACCAATCCCGATCCCCACCAGCGGATAGGCCCAGGCCGCCCGCGCCCCCCGCGACGCGGCGGTCCGAGGCATCGGCATCCGCGACAGGAGGCCGTAAGCCAGAAGGACGTCGCCGGGCCGGGCGAGCGGCGCTTCGTTTTCGGTCATCGCGCGGCCTCTTTTGGGGCTGTTCCGCCGGCCGCTCTGCGATAGGAGGGCGGGGAACGGTCAATTCGAGGACAGGTATGCATCAGGATTTTTCGACGGTCGAGGCGTTTTCGCGGCTCCTACAGGACCTCCCGGAAGAGGACGAAGGGGCACGGGCCGAGGCCCATGCGCGCAATGGTCAGCTCACCAAGCCGCCCGGCGCGCTCGGCCGGCTGGAAGATCTGGCAATCTGGTACTGCGCCTGGCGGGGCGATCCGCGCCCCGTGATCTCGGCGCCCCAGGTCATCGTCTTCGCCGGAAATCACGGGGTCACGGCGCAGGGGGTGTCGGCCTTCCCGGCCGAGGTGACGGCCCAGATGGTGCGGAATTTCGAGGCCGGCGGCGCCGCGATCAACCAGCTGGCCAGGGAATTCGGGGCGCGCATGGATGTGCATGCGCTGGCGCTCGACCGGCCGACGGCGGATATGACCGAAGGCCCGGCGATGAGTGAGGCGGAACTGCTGGAGGCATTGAAGACCGGGTGGGAAGCGGTTGACGTGACATCGGATCTGCTGGTCGTGGGCGAGATGGGGATCGGCAACACCACTGCCGCCGCCGCGATCGCGCTGGCGCTGTTCGGTGGAGAGACCGAGGATTGGACGGGCCAGGGCACCGGCGTGACGGGCGGCGCGCTTCAGCACAAGGCCGAGGTGGTCGCCCGGGCGGTGGAGGTGAACGCCGCCCGCGGGATCGACGGGATCGAGGTGCTGCGCCGCCTCGGCGGGCGCGAACTGGCCGCGATGGCCGGCGCGATGGTGCGGGCGCGCATGGAGCGCATCCCGGTGATCCTCGACGGGGTGATCTGCACTGCCGCCGCCGCCTGTCTGGAGGTCACCCGCAAGGGCGCGCTCGACCATGTGGTCGCGGGCCATGAGAGCGCCGAAGCCTCGCATGGCAAGCTTTTGGAAAATCTTGGAAAACCGCCCCTTCTGTCGCTCGGCATGCGGCTTGGCGAGGGGTCCGGAGCGGCGCTGGCCATTGGCGTGATGAAGGGGGCTGTGGCCTGTCACTCGGGCATGGCCACCTTCGCCGAGGCGGGGGTGTCGGACGCCTGAGCCAAGCTCAGGCGCCGTCGCGATCCTTGTCCGGCAGGGTATTGGCCGCCGCCTCCTCGAGCTGCGACAGAAGCATCGTCTCCAACTCCTTTTCGAGCTCGCGGGCGCGCGAGATATAGGCGGCGTTCTCGATCGTGGGCAGGTCGGGGTTCCAGAGTGCGGCCAGTTCGCGCACCGAATGGCGGTCGTGCTGGTAGAAGGCCTTCTCAAGCATCGCAGCCTCGTATTCGGACAGGCCGAGATTTTCCAGTGCGTAGCGGCCCGCGCGCAGCGAACTGTCGAACATTTCGCGCACGATGTTATCGGCCCCCGCCTGATAGAGGCGGAACACATGCGTCCGGTCGCGGGCGCGGGCAATGATGTGCAGATCGGGCCGTTCGCGCCGGGCAAAGGCCACCAGCCGCGTCGCCGCGTCGGGATTGTCGAGCGCCACAACCAGCACCCGCGCGTCCCGCAGCCCGGCGGCGTGCAGCAGGTCGGGTCGGGTGGGATCGCCCAGAAATCCCTTGATGCCGAAGCGGCGCATACGTTGGATGGCGGTGAGGTCGTGATCGAGCACCACGGTCTCGAACCCGCTCGAGCGCACCAGCCGGTTCACGATCTGCCCGAAGCGGCCGATCCCGGCGATGATCACCGTGCCCTGCCGGTCGATCTGATCGGCCTCCTGTGCCTCGCCGGTCTCGTCCATGCGGTTGGACAGCCAGTCGTAGAGGATGAAAAGCAGCGGCGTGATCAGCATCGAAATCGCCACGACCAGAAGCAGCGTTTCGGTCAGGACCTGCGGAATGACGTTCTGTTGGCTGGAAAAGGCGATCAGGACGAAGCCGAATTCGCCGGCCTGGGCGAGCGAGAGGGTGAACAGCCACAGGTCGCGCCCGCGCAATCCGAAGATACGCCCCAAGCCATATAGGATGATGCCCTTAAGTGCGATAATTGAAATTGAAAGTGCGATAATTGTGAAAAAATGCCCAAGTAAGATCGCAAAATTGATACCTGCGCCAACGGTGATGAAGAACAGGCCGAGCAGTAATCCCTTGAAGGGGGCGATGTCGCTTTCCAGTTCGTGGCGGAATTCGCTTGAGGCCAGCACCACCCCGGCAAGGAAGGCTCCGAGCGCCGGCGAAAGCCCTACAAGATTCATCAGGAAGGCGATCCCGACGACGATCAGCAGCGCCAGCGCGGTGGACATTTCGCGAAGCCGGGCGGCATGGATGAAGCGGAAAACGGGTCGGGTCAGGTAGACCCCGGCGAAGACGATGGCACCCACGGCGGCCAGCGTGACCAGTGTCACACCCCACCCAGGCAGGCTCTGGATGAAGGACTGCGCGGCCTCGTGTGCACCTTCGGTATGCGGCTTGGCGGCGGATTCGTTGAGACGCTTGATTGTCTCGTCGAGGATCATGTCGGGGGTCTTCGGCAGTGCCAGCAGCGGCAGCAGCGCCAGCATCGGGATGACGGCGATATCCTGCATCAGCAGCACCGAAAAGGCCGACCGCCCGCCGCCCGTTCGCATCAGCCCCTTTTCCGACAGCGTCTGCAGCACGATGGCAGTGGAGGAGAGCGCGAAGACCAGACCGATCGCCAGTGCCACGCTCCAGCCGATGCCGAGCGCCATGGTCCCCGCCATCACTGCCAGCGTCGTCAGGGCGATCTGCAGCCCGCCGAGCCCCAGAAGCCGGTGGCGCAGTTCCCAGAGCGTGCGCGGCTCCAGTTCCAGCCCGATCAGGAACAGCATCATCACCACGCCGAATTCGCCGATATGCTTGAGTTCCTCGGTCTCGTGCCCGCCGACGAAGCCGATCACCGGCCCGATCAGGATGCCAGCCGCCAGATAGCCCAGAACCGAGCCAAGGCCCAGCCGCGCGGCGAGTGGCACCGCGATGACGGCTGCGATGAGAAAGACGGTGGCCGTGAAGAGGAAGCTTTCCATGTCAGGCGGTCCTTGGGGCGGCGGGCGCGGTCATAGCGGCAGTGGGGCGTCGGCTTTGCACTGGTCCATCACGATCTGGCTTTGCACCTTGGCGACGGCGCGGTGCGGCAGCAACACGTCGTGGATGAGCCGGTTGAGCGCCGGCAGGTCTGCGCAATAAACCCGCAGCAGATAGTCGGCATTGCCGGTCAATGTCCAGGCGCTGACCACCTCGGCGCGGGTCGAGAGCAGCTGGGTGAAGCTTTGCGCCTCCTCGGGCCCGTGGGTCGTCATTTCCACCTGCACGAAGGCCTGGATGGCAAGGCCCAGTCCCGCAGGGTCGAGCCGGGCCGTGTAGCTGCGGATCAGCCCGCAGGTTTCGAGCCGCTGGCGCCGTCGCCCCGCCTGGCTGGGCGACAGCCCCAGAAGCGCGCCCAGATCCTGCGAGGTCAGTTGCGCGTCCCGTTGCAGGGCGGCGAGAAGTCGGGTGTCGGTCTCGTCAAGCATGCTGCGTGTATTATGCGGGATTTGCGACAAACGTGCAAACTTCGCGCGGGGCACACCGGAAAAAGGCTCGAAAATGCGCGCATCTCCGGTGGGATATGCCCCATATAGAGAGGGACAGGACACGCAACCGCAGGAGATACGCGATGGGACCCTTTCCCCATAACCGCCCGCAATCGAAGATCACCGAAGACAACCCCGCCGGCACGGACGGGTTCGAGTTCGTCGAATTCTCGCATCCCGATCCGGAAGAGCTGCGACAGCTCTTCGCGAATATGGGCTATACCAAGGTGGCCCGGCACAGGACGAAAGCCATCGAACTCTGGCAGCAGGGCGACATCACTTATGTGGTCAATGCCGAGCCCGACAGTTTCGGCGCCCGTTTCGTCGAGGAACACGGCCCCTGCGCGCCGTCGATGGGCTGGCGCGTGGTTGATGCCGATCATGCCTTCCGCCATGCGGTGGAAAAGGGCGCGACACCCTACGAGGGCGGCGGCAAGGTGCTGGACGTGCCGGCCATTTACGGCATCGGCGGCAGCCTGATCTATTTCATCGACCGGTATCATGACACCTCGCCCTACAATGACGAATACGAGTGGCTGGAGGTGTCGAAACCCAGGGGCGTGGGCTTCTACTATCTCGACCACCTCACGCATAACGTCTTCAAGGGGAACATGGACAAGTGGTTCCGCTTCTACGGCGACCTGTTCAATTTCCGCGAAATCCGCTTCTTCGATATCGAAGGCAAGTTCACCGGGCTCTTCAGCCGGGCGCTGACCTCGCCCTGCGGCCGCATCCGCATTCCGATCAACGAGGACCGCGGCGAGACCGGGCAGATCGTGTCCTATCTGAAGAAATACAACGGCGAGGGCATCCAGCATATCGCCGTGGGCACCGAGAACATCTATGACGCGACCGATGCGATCTCGGACAACGGCATCCGCTTCATGCCGGCCCCGCCCGACACCTATTACGAGATGAGCTTCGAGAGGGTGAAGGGTCACGAGGAACCCGTTGACAGGATGAAGAAACACGGCATCCTGATCGACGGCGAAGGGGTCGTCGACGGGGGCGAGACGAAGATCCTGCTGCAGATCTTCTCGAAAACCGTGATCGGGCCGATCTTCTTCGAGTTCATCCAGCGCAAGGGCGACGACGGCTTCGGCGAGGGCAATTTCAAGGCGCTCTTCGAATCGATCGAACGCGAGCAGATCGAAAGTGGCGAGATCGCCGCCGAGTGACGCCTGCCCGGGCGCATCGACATGAACTAGGCCCGCCCGATGGGGCGGGCCCTGTTCATTCCCGGCTCATCCCTGGGGCATCTTCAGAACCACCGGCCGGCCGCTCTTGACATAGCGCAGCTCGTCCTCGCCGATGGCGGCCACCTGGCCGCCATCCAGCCGGTCGCCCACCTGCACCTTCCGGTACCGCCCATTGGCCAGCCGCACCAGCGCGCGGCGGCTGTTTTCCTTGCCGTAGACACCGATCAGGTTGACCCGGCGAAGGGAAATCCGGTTCTTCTCGGTCGCCGCGCGGGCCACCGAGGCGCTTGTGGGAATGTCGGGCACGATCCGCTGTTCGGCGGCCACCGCCTGGGCCGCGCTGGCTTCGCGGATCTGTTCCACCCGCTCGGAGAAGTCCTGCGGCCGTGTCTGTGGCTTGAGCGAGGCCTCCACTGCCTCCTCCGTGGCCCCGCTGAGGGGATCGTCGGGGTCGGCCTCGACGTCGGCTTCGGCGGCCAGTGCCTCCTCGGCGATCTGCTGGGCGCTCTTGGCCCGCGCGCGCGGGTTCAACGTGGCAAGCTCGGCCCGGGTCCGGCCGCCCAGCGAGGTGCGTTCGAAGGCGTCGGTCACGTCGTCTGGGCGCAGGCGTGGGCGCAGCGTGGGTTCTTCGGGCGCGGCGGCCTCGGGCCCGTCGAGTGCCCGCGGCTCGGCACGAGGTGGCGTCGGCGGCGGCTCGAGCGGCGGTCGCCCGGCGAAAATGGTGACGCCCTCGGGTGTTTCGGTGCCCTCGGGCGTGGCGGCAATGAAGCCGCGCTCGTCGAGATCGTATTCGGCACTGGGCGGCGGCGGATCGGCCGGGGTCTGCGGACGCGGTTCCGGCCGCAACTCGTCGGCCTCGGGCAGGGCCACCGCGTCGCTGAAATTCACGTCCGGGTCCAGATTGGTCTGGTAGACGTCCCGCATCGTCGTCGTGCCCGGCGCGGTGGACGGTTCGGGCGCCATTTGCCAGATGCCGGTGGCGGCATAGCGTGCGCGTGCCTCGTCCGGTGTCAACTCTTCGGGGATGACCTCTGGCAGGCGCTCGGGCAGGCCGGTCTCGTCCTCCTCGACGGGGTCGGACAGGGCGGCAAGCTCGGTTTCGGGCTCTTCGGTGGGCAGGGCCGCTTCGATCACCGCCTCGGTTTCGCCGGCGTCGTCTGCCGTGTTTGCCGGGGTCTGGACCAGGGCCGTCTGGCTGTTCGTCTCGGGGGCCTCCGTGGCGATCCGGGTGTCCTCGGCACGGCGGAAGAGCCCGGATATCCCGTCATCGAGGAATAGCGCCGCCCAGGCGGCGATGCCAACCAGCACCAGCAACAGCACCGCCGTCAGGACGAGCGCCAGATAGCGCGGCCTGTCGCTGCCCTGATCGCTTTCCATCCGCCGGGCGCCGAAGACCGTCATGCGCGATTTTTCGTCCATCGCCTTGGTCGCGGCGGCGGGCGCGACGGTCATTGCAGCGGCCGGGGCCCCGGTTCCGGTGGAGGGCGCGGCGCCTGCACCGGACTGCACCTTCCGGCGCGCACCGGCGCCGGCCATCCCGCCCAAGCTCTTGCGACGGGAGAAGAACGAGGCGCGTGACTGTGCCTCGGCGCGCTCGGAAAGCGGGGCCAGGTCGGGCTCGTCATCCTCGACCATCGGGCGCAGCGAGGCGCCGAGGCGCGCCGCCTCATCCTCGGGAAGTGCCGCCTCGGTCACCCGGGGCAGGGATTTCGGCTTTTCGGTCTGTTCCGCCTGATCGGCGGTCTTTTTGGCCATTGGCGGCGGCGAGAACCGCGCCTTGGGCAGGTCCAAAGTGCGCGCGGGCTCGCTCCCGTCGCGGGGACCTTCCGCGCCTCTGGCATGGCGGATCGAGGTAAAGGCCACCGGCGCGGCCGCGCCCTCGGCCGCCGTCGCCTCGGCCGGTTTCGCGGCCTGCTTCTCCTGCCGGTTCTTGCGGCGGCCCTTGCGGGGGGCGTCTTTCGCCGCGGCCGGTTTGGGATCGAGCGCCGGTTCAGGCGCGGGCGCAGATTCGCGCTCGGGCTCCGGTTCGGCCACTTGCTCCGGTTCGGCCACCTGCTCCGATTCGGTGTCGAACACCACATCCTGTTCCGGCATCGGCTCGGGCTCGGGCATCCGGGCGGTGCCGACAATGCGGATCACCTGGTTTTCCCGGTCGATCGATTCGTCCGCGCCCAGAACCTTGCCGGCATGCACCGTCTCGCCGAAGAACGGCTCGCCGGCGAACTGCTCGTCCTCGGGCATTGCCACGAAGCAGAGCGGGTTGAAGCCGTGTTCTACGGCGAAGGATTCCGCCTCGGCCAGCGTCTCGCGCG
>JAUIBJ010000101.1 GCA_030428025.1 Alphaproteobacteria bacterium | reverse complement strand
CGCCCAGAAGCGGGCCCACACCCATCTCGATCAGCCGGTCGGCCAGTCCCGGAATCATCGATTGCGCCAGCGCGCCATGCAGAACCGTGTTCAGCACGCGCCCCGCCACCGACACGCAGGTCACCAGAATCACGGCCGTCAGCACGGCGCCGCCAATCACCGCCATGAGGCGGGCCAGGGCCATGAACAGTCTTTGCATGCGAATTACCGCCCCCGGGCACGCGCCGGCGCCGGGGCGACCCCGGCGCCGGCGCATTGTCGCATCAGTCGGTGTGCTTTTCGATCAGCGACTTCGCCTGATCGACCAGCGCCTGACCGTCGAACCCCTTCTCGTTCATCTCCGAAACCCATCGCGCCTCGGCGCCGCTCGCGGCTTCCTTCCACTCGGCCACCTGCTCGGGCGTGAGGTCGATGATGTTGTTGCCCATGTCCTCGGCCATTTCGCGCGAGGGCCCGTCGGCCCCGGCCTGAAGGCCGCCGGCCAGCGCCGAGAAATCGGCCCCGGATTCGCTGTCGATGACCGCCTTCAGGTCGTCGGGCAGGCTTTCATACTTCTCCTTGTTCATCGCAAAGATGAAGGCCGTGGTATAAAGCGCCTCGCCGCCGAAGGTGGTGTGGTTCTGCACCAGTTCCGGCACCTTCAGCGCCGCCGTCACCTCCCACGGGATGACGCAGGCGTCGATCACGCCCTTCGACAGCGCCTCGGGGATCGCGGGCACGGGCATGCCAACCGCCGTCGCGCCCAGATCGCCCAGCATGCCGGTGATCACCCGCGTCGGGCCCCGCACCTTCATGCCGTTGAGGTCGGACACCTGTTCGATGGGCTTGCTGGAGTGGATGACGCCCGGCCCGTGGACCCAGACGCCCAGGATCTTCATGTCCTTGAAATCGCTGTCCATCATGTTCGCCTCGGCATATTCCCAATAGGCGCGCGATGTATCCTCGGCATTGGTCATGATGAAGGGCAGTTCGAACACCTCGGCCTGAGGGAAACGGCCGGGGGTATAGCCGGCCACCGTCCAGATGATGTCGGCCACGCCGTCCACAACCTGGCTGGCCAGTTCCGGCGGCTTGCCGCCCAGCTGCATCGCCGGGTAGTGGTCGATCTTGATCCGGCCGTCGGACTTTTCCATCACCCGGTCGGCCCAGGGCTGCAGGATCAGCTTTGGCACGTTGGCCTGCGGCGGCAGGAACTGGTGCATCTTGAGCGTCACCTCCTGCGCCAGCGCGGCAGTGCCGATGCCGGCCGCCATCACTGCCGCCAGCGCCGCGCGCATGGCTGTCGTCATCAATGTCATGATCGGGTCTCCTCCCTTGAGATCGCGTTTTCCCGTCGCGTCAAGCGCGGGCCGTGCTGTCGTCCCGGCGCGGGTCTGCCCGTTCGCCGGGTCTTTTCCAGGTTCGATGTTGGCATTGAACCGGCAGGGTTTGCAACTGTCATCCCCCAAAATGTTTCATCATTAGACTCGCGTGACGATTTTCGTAACACGACGCTGCCGGGGCGGCAAGACGGTGCGGTGTCCTCCCCTCATCCGACGGGGGCGATATCCAGGCAGACCGGCGCCAGCCCGTCGACTCCTCCTGCAAGCCGGCTTCCCGGATATACCGGACCCACGCCCGCGGGGGTGCCGGTATAGATCAGATCGCCGGGCGCAAGCGTGTAGAATCGTGAGAGATGCGCGATGATCTCTGGCACCGACCAGACCATATCGGACAGGGTTGCGTCCTGCACCGTATCGCCGTCATGGACAAGGTGAATGCGTTGCGGCCCGATCTGACCGAAGCTGGCGGCGGGGGTCAGCGGGCCGATGACGGCGGAATTGGCGAAATCCTTGCCCAGATCCCAGGGCCGGCGCTTGTCCTTCGCCGCCGCCTGCAGGTCGCGGCGCGTGAGGTCGATACCGCTGGCATAGCCGAAGACCAGATCCATCGCGCGGGCCTCAGCCACCTCTGCCCCGCCCCGGTTCAGAGCCACGACGAATTCCATCTCGTAATGGCAGTCCTCCGTGCCCGCCGGATAGGGGATCGTCGCCCCTGATAGACAGAGCGCATGCGCCGATTTGGTGAAGTAGAACGGCGCTTCGCGATCCACCTCGTTGCCCATCTCGGCGGCATGGGCGGCATAGTTGCGCCCCACGCAGAAGATGCGCCGGACGGGGAAAAGGCGGGGCTCCCCCACCACCGGAACGGCGGGCACCGGGGCTGGGTCGAACAGGTAATCGGCGGGCATGGGCGGGCTCCTGCGCCAGGGTGGTTCCTATGCCTTATGGGCGGGCCGGCGCCCGGTGTCAAAGCCCGGGCGTCACGCCACCCGCCGCCCGCGCGACCAGACCCCGCGCACCGCCGGCACCCCGCCGCGCAGCGCGAAGCGGATCACGTCCGCCCGCCGCCCCGGTGCGATCTCGCCCCGGTCCCCGAGGCCAACCGCCCGGGCAGGGTTGGCCGTGACCGTCGCAATCCCCCGCGCCATGTTGCCCCAAAGCTCGCCCAGTTGCACTGCCCCCATCAGCAGCGCCGCCGGCACGTAGTCCGAACTGAGGATGTCCAGAAGCCCCGACTCTGCCAGTTCCCGCGCCGCCACATTGCCCGAATGCGACCCGCCTCGGATCAGGTTGGGCGCCCCCATCATTACCGCGATCCCGTGCCCGTGGCAGGCCTCCGCCGCCTCGCGCGTGGTGGGAAACTCGGCCAGCCTTATTCCGTAGCCATGCGAGACCGCCACCTGTCCGGGGGTAGTGTCGTCATGGCTGGCCAGAACCGCGCCATAGCGCCCCGCGGCACGCACCGCCTCGGCCTCGTGACGGTCGCCATGCGTCACGCGCAGGGCCTTGAGTTGGGCCACATGTTCTTCGAACTCGGCATCCGAAAAGCCGTGCTTGCCCTTGTAATAGACCTCCAGCTTGCTGATGTCGCGAAACTGCCGCTGCCCCGGCGTGTGGTCCATCAGGCTGACAAGGCCCACCCGGTCCTCGGGGCCGAACTCCGCCATCTCGGCAACCAGCGTCTCCGAGCAGACCTCGGCCCGAAGATGCAGGAAATGGCTGATCTTCAACGCATCCTCGGCCCGAAGCGCCCAAAGCTCGCTGGCCAGCCTGCGCGCGTATTTCAGACTGAGGCTCTTGCCATTGGGAATGGACCCCACGCGCATCGCATCGAAGACGGTGGTGATGCCGGTGCCGGCCAGCTCCGCGTCATGGGCCAGGATTGCGGCATTGTGCGGCCAATCGACCTTGGGGCGGGGCTGGATATGGCGTTCGAGGTTATCGGTGTGCAGCTCCACCAGTCCTGGCGCCACATAATCGCCGCCGCAATCCTCCGCCCCGGCCGGCACGCCGGTGCCGGACGAGATATCGGAAATTTCGCTCCCCACGAACCGGACCGCCCCGGTCACGGTTTCGTCCGGAAGAACGAGGGTGGCATTGGCGAGAACGGTTTCTTGTGTCATGTCATCGGCACTCGTGCTGGTCGGGTCGCAATGGGAAAAGGTCGGTGATGGAATTCAGGCGTTACGCTGTCTATTTCACCCCCGACGACGGGGCTCTGGCAGATTTCGGCGCGCGCTGGCTCGGCTGGGACATAACCGCCGGCCGCGCGGTCGAGCAACCCCTGGTCGAGGGGCTGCCCGCCCCCTTGGCCGCGATCACCGAAACGCCCCGGAAATACGGCTTTCACGCCACCATCAAGCCACCCTTCCGGCTGGCCGAGGGCGTCACCGCCCAAGACCTCAATACGGCGCTGGAGCGGCTTTGCGTGCAGATGCCGCCGCAACCCTTCGACGGGCTGGGCCTGGCCGCGATCGGCCGGTTTCTGGCCCTGGTGCTGCGGGGCGATCCGGCGCCGATGCAGGGCATGGCTGCGATGGCCGTCGACACGCTCGATGCTTTCCGCGCCGCGCCGACCGAGGAAGAGCTGGCCCGCCGCCGCGCCGCGCGGCTGAACCCGTCGCAGGAGGCGCTTCTTTCCCGCTGGGGCTATCCCTACGTCATGGGCGAATTCCGCTTTCACATGACCCTGACCGGAAAGCTTAAGAAGGAGCAGATCGCGCCGGTTGAGGCGGTACTGAACCACGAGCTTCACGGGGTTCTGCCCGCCCCCTTTATCCTCGACGGGCTGAGCCTGGTGGGAGAGGCCGGTGACGGGCGCTTTCACCTCATCCACCGTCACGCCCTTTCGATCTGAAGCGCGGCCAGCGCCCTGGCCACGGTCCGATCCAGCGGGCCGGTATTGGCCACCTCGATCACCCGCGCAAGACCCGGCGGCAGGCCGAAGTCAGACCGCGACAGGCGCCGGGCAACCTCCTCGGGTGCCTCCCGCCCCCGCGCCGCCAGCCGGTCGGACAGAACCTCCGGCGGGGCGGTCAGGTGCAGGGTGACGAAGCCGTCAAACCGCCGCTCCGCTTCTGCCAGAACGGTGCGGGAAAGATTGACGAGACAGGTCTCGCCCGCCGCCAGCCTGTCGCAGACGCCAACCGGAATGCCATAGCGCAGCCCATGCGCGTGCCAGTGCAGCACGAAATCCCCCGCCATGCAGCGCCGCTCGAACTCCGCCGGCTCGACCGCGTCGAACGACTCGCCGCCGGCGTCCGACGCACGGGTGATGACGCGACGGACAAGGCCGAAATCGGGCCGCGCGGCCGCCAGCGCCGCCATCACGCTGTCCTTGCCCACACCCGAGGGCCCGACCACGCCGATGAGCCGGCCGGCGCTCATGCGGCGACCGGGGCGAAGGCCGAGACATCGACCTCGCGGTCGCAGACCCGCCCGCGCGCCTCTGCGTCGTGGAAGATGCCTAGGATCGCGGCGCCGCGCGCCTTGGCCTCCTCGATCAGTGTCAGCACCGTGTCGCGATTGACCGCATCGAGGCTGGCGGTGGGCTCGTCGAGCAACAGCGCGGGGTATTCGTAGGCGAAGCCGCGGGCGATGTTCACCCGCTGCTGCTCGCCGCCGGAAAAGGTGGTGGGGCTGAGGTCCCACAGCCGCTCGGGGATGTTGAGCCGCCTTAGCAACGCCTCGGCTCGCGCAATCGCCGCGTCCCGGCCCGTGCCGGTGGCCAGAAGCGGTTCGGCCACCACGTCGCGGGTAGGCACCCGGGGCACCACCCTCAGGAACTGGCTGACATAGCCCAGACGGTCGCGCCGCAACGCCAAGATCTCGCGCGGCTCGGCGCGCACCAGGTCGAGCCCGGCCACCATGATACGCCCCGATCCGGTCATATAGTTGCCATATATCATTCGCATCAGCGTCGACTTGCCGGCGCCGGACGCGCCAGTGAGCGCCACGCATTCCCCCGCCGTGACGGTCAGCGCCGCGTCGCGCATTACGGGGATCGTGGCGCCGCCCTGATTGTGGAGTATGAAGGATTTGCAAACATCGCTGAGCGCGATCACCGGGTCCGGGGTCATAGCAGGTTCTTCCAGCGGAAATAGAGATAGGACAGCAGCGAGGACAGCGCCATGGTCACCAGCGAGGCGGCAAAGCCCCAGGAGGTGTGAAGCCACGGCATCCAGTTGAAGTTCATCCCGAAGATGGCGCCGATCAGCGTTGGCGGCAGGAACAGGACCGCCACAAGCGAAAAGGTCTTGGTCACGGCGTTCTGCTCGATCGTCGTCAGGCCGAAGACGGTGTCGAGGATGAGGCTCAGTTTCTGGTTCAGAAAGCCCGCATGTTCGGCCAGCGAGGTCACGTCGCTCGACAGCACTTTCAACGCCCTGGGCGCCTTCGGGCCGTCGCCGGTTGCAGGCGTCCGGTTCAGAAAGCCCAGCGCGCGTTCGATCGTCACCAGACTGTTGCGCACGTCCGAGACCAGCGCGCCGGCCTGTCCAAGCGTGGCCAGTGCGCTGCGCATGTCCTGCGTCTCGATCTGGCCCTCGGCCTGAAACAGCCCGCGCGACACCTCCTCGATCCGGCCGTCAGTCAGTTCCAGAATGTCGGCCAGCCGATCGATGATCTCGTCCATCAGGCCGAACAGCACCTCGCGCGGTGTGCCGGTGTCATAGGGGCTTTGCGCGGCGCGCTCCGGATAGGTGCGGAACGGCCGAGGGGAATGATAGCGTATGGTCACCAGCCGGTCGGGCCCCAGAGCGAAGGTCACGGGCGCCACATGATGGCTGGTGCTCTCCGACAGGGCCGGCAGAACGAGGGTCATGAAATCGGTAGCGCCCTTCCGGTAAAGCCGGCTCGACAGTTCGATCTCCTCCATGTCCTCGCGCGCGGGCAACTCGGTGCCGGTCGCCTCGGCCACGTGGGCCAGCTCCTCGGGCGTCGGATCGCTCAGGTCGATCCAGAGAGCGTCGCCGGCCACGCCCTCGCTGCGGATCAGCCCGCCTTTGGGGTCGGGTTTGAAGCTCTCGATCATCGCTCAGACCTGCAACACCGATGACACCAGCAGCTGCGTGTAGCCGTGCTGCGGGTCGTCGAGCACCTGATCGGTCAGCCCCTGTTCCACCACATGCCCTTCCTTCATCACCATCAGCCGGTCGGCCAGCAGCCGCACCACCGCCAGATCATGCGTAACGATGATGGCCGACAGCCCCATCTCGCGCACCAGCCCGCGAAGCAGGTCCAGCAGTCGGGCCTGCACCGACACGTCCAGCCCGCCGGTGGGCTCGTCCATGAACACAAGCCGCGGCCCGGTGACAAGGTTCCGTGCGATCTGCAACCGCTGCTGCATACCCCCGGAAAAGGCGCCCGGGCGGTCGTCGATCCGGTCGGCGGCGATCTCGACCCGGCCCAGCCAGTCGATGGCCTGCGCGCGGATCTGCCCGTAATGCCGCGCGCCCACGGCCATCAGCCGCTCGCCCACATTGCCGCCGGCACTCACGCCCATGCGCAGACCGTCGCGGGCGTTCTGGTGCACGAAGGCCCAGTCCGTGCGCGACAGCATCCGGCGCTCGGGCTCGGACATCCTCAGCGTGTCGCGCAGACCCTCGGCGCGGGTGTCGAAGAACACTTCGCCGCCATCGGGCGCCAGCTGGCCGGCGAGGCAGGCCAGGAGCGTGGATTTTCCCGATCCGCTCTCGCCCACGATGCCCATCACCTCTCCCGGGTAAAGATCGAACGAGACTTCCGCGCACCCGATCCGGGCGCCGTAATATTTCGAGACGTCCTTGACCTGCAGAAGCGGTGTCATCGCGTTGTCTCCTCATAAGGTGCGCCCTCGGCCCCCACATGCCCGGCCGCCCGGCGGGCGCGGCAGTAGTCGGTGTCGGAACAGACGAACATCCGCCCGCCCGCATCGTCGATGATCACCTCGTCGAGATAGCTGTCCTCGGCGCCGCATAGGTCGCAGGCATGATCGGCCTTGGAGGGATCGAACGGGTGATCCTCGAAATCGAGGCTCACCACCCGGCTGTGCGGCGGCAGGGCATAGATCCGCTGTTCGCGCCCCGCCCCGAACAGTTGAATCGCGTCCATCTCCATCTTCGGGTTGTCGAATTTCGGAATCGGCGACGGGTCCATCACGTAACGGCCCTCTACCTTGACCGGATAGGCGTAGGACGTGGCAATCGCGCCGTGCTGGGCAACGTCCTCGTAAAGCTTGACATGCATCAGCCCGTATTCCTCGAGGCTGTGCATCTTGCGCGTCTCGGTCTCGCGCGGCTCCAGAAAGCGCAGCGGTTCTGGGATGGGCACCTGATAGACGAGGATCTGATCCTCGGTGAGCGGGGTTTCGGGAATGCGGTGGCGGGTCTGGATGACCGTGGCCTGCGCGGTTTCCTCGGTCGTCTCAACCCCCGCCGTTCTCTCGAAGAACTTGCGGATCGAGACGGCGTTGGTGGTGTCGTCCGCCCCCTGGTCGATTACCTTCAACCGGTCCTCGGGGCACAGAACCGACGCGCTCACCTGCACCCCGCCCGTGCCCCAGCCATAGGGCATGGGCATCTCGCGGCTGGCAAAGGGCACCTGATAACCGGGAATGGCCAGCCCCTTAAGGATCGCCCTGCGGATCATCCGCTTGGTCTGTTCGTCCAGATAGGCGAAATTATAGGCGGTGGCGCTTTCGGAAGATACACCCTTGAATTGATACGTTTCAGTCATCTTGTCGCCGATTTTCCCGTTTAACACCCGACCACCCGTTCAACCAGAGAAAGGGAAGGGACCAATGAATTCGATGATCATCTTTGCGCTCATGGCGCTTTTCGGGGCCTCGCTCGTGGGCAAGATCCTCATGCAGAAGTTTCCCGATTCGGGCTTCGGCACCAAGGAAGGCGACGCCAGCTAAGGCGCCACTTCCGGCAGAAGATGCGACCGGGGTCATTCCGCAGCCTTCGCGGGGGCGGCCATGGCTTCGGCTCGCAGCTTCCGCACCAGTTCCAGCTCCGACTGGAAATCCACGTAATGCGGCAGCTTGATATGCTCCAGGAACCCCGTGGCCTGGATGTTGTCGGCATGGTAAAGGACGAATTCCTCGTCCTGGGCGGGCGCGCCCACGAATTCTTCCCCAAGCTCCTTCCACCTCAGCGCGCGGTCGACCAGCGCCATCGAGATGGCCTTGCGTTCGGTCTGGCCGAAAACCAGCCCGTAGCCGCGGGTGAACTGTGCCGGTTCCGTCTTTGACCCCGCGAACTGGTTCACCGTCTCGCATTCGGTCACCGTGATCTCGCCAATCTCGATGGCAAAGCCCAGTTCGGGGATCTCCATCTCGACCGCCACCGCGCCGATTCGCAGCTCGCCCACGAAGGCGTGGTTGCGGGCGTATCCGCGCTGCGTGGAATAGGCCATGCCCAGCACGAAACCCTCGTCCCCCCGGCTCAGCGCCTGCAGCCTCAGCGCGCGCTCGGCGGGCAGTTCCA
>JAUIBJ010000100.1 GCA_030428025.1 Alphaproteobacteria bacterium | reverse complement strand
CGTGCGACGCACGTATTTTGAAGGTTCCGTATCATCGCGTCTTCGCCGGAAGCAAAATTCCGGCATCCTCATTCCAACTCAGCCAGACCTCGCCGGATTGTCCGCCAATTCGGGATGCCTCACCGCCGAGGTTCTGGACGAGCGTCAGAATCTTGCCGTGTCCATCGTTGACGGAGACATAAAGGTGGGACCGGTCGCCCAGAAACGCCGCCGTATCGACGTAGCCCCTCAACGTATTCGAGCCCTCTTTGACAGGCTCTGTCGAGACCGATATGTTTTCCGGTCGGATCGCAACCACGACGTTGCTGTCTCGTTCGATGCCCGCGGCAGAAGAATTGATGACGACGCGGCCTAGTTCTTTTGTTTCGACCAAGGCCGCCCCGTTCTCGATGCCCACGATGCGGCCATCGAAAAAGTTCATGGATCCCAGAAAATCGGCCACGAAATGCGAACCCGGCCGTTCGTAGAGCTGCGATGGCGTGCCGATTTCCAGCGCCCTGCCCTCGTTCATGACGGCGATGCGGTCGGACATGGTCATCGCCTCTTCCTGATCGTGGGTGACGAAGACGAAGGTGATGCCAACGCTTTTCTGCAGGTCGCGCAGTTCAAGCTGCATCTGCTCGCGCAGCTTCTTGTCGAGCGCGCCAAGCGGTTCGTCGAGCAGCAGCACCTTCGGCCGCTTGACCAGCGCACGTGCCAGCGCGATCCGCTGTTGCTGACCGCCGGAAAGCTGGTTCGCGCTTCGGGGCCCGTAGCCCGGAAGCTTGATCATCTCCAGCGCCTCTTCGACCCGCCGGTTCATTTCCTGTTTCGGCAACCTTTCCTTACGCAGGCCGAAGGCGATGTTCTGCTGCACCGTCAGATGCGGGAAGATCGCATAGTTCTGGAACACCATGTTCACCGGGCGGGCATGCGGCGGGATGTTCCCCATCGGCTGGCCGTCGATCCGGACGTCTCCGGCGGTCGCTTCCTGAAAGCCCGCGATGATCCGCATCAGGGTGGTCTTCCCGCATCCCGACGGCCCAAGCAGCGAAAAGAACTCGCCCCGCCTGATGTCGAACGAGACGTCGTCGACGGCCTTTATGGGACCGAAATGCTTCGACAGGTTGCGAACGGAAATGAAATCGTGCTCACTCATGGCTTTCATGGCCCCTTGCCAGTGGGTGAAACGCCGATCCGGCGGGACCACTCGGCCAGCACGACCATGAGCACGCTCAGGATCAGGATGCAGGACCCCAAGGCCAACACGCTGGGAAGCTTGGTCGGAAACCGCAGCTGGCTCCAGATATAGATAGGCAATGTGGATTCGTCGCCGGACAGGAAGAAGGCCAGCAGGAACTCGTCGAAGGAAATCGTGAAGCACAGCAGAAGGCTGGCAATGATCCCCGGCATTGCCAGCGGAAAGGTCACCCGCCAGAACGTCATCCACGGGGTTTCGCCCAGGTCCTGCGCCGCTTCTTCCAGCCCTTTGTCGAACCCTTCCAGCCGCGAGATCATCACCAGCATGGAAAACGGGACGCAGATCACCACGTGACCGACCCCGATGGTGAAAAGCGAAAGGGACATGTTCGCCCCGCTGAACACGACCAGCAGCGAAATGCCGAGGATGATCAGGGGAATGACCAGAGGCACGGCGATGAATGCCTTGAGGGGGGTCTCGTAGGGCACCCGGTAGCGCGTGAACGCCTTGGCCGACATCGTGCCGAGGATCGTGGAAACGATCGCAACGACCACGCCGACCTTAATACTGTTTTTCAGGGCGTTCAGCATGGCGGTGTTCTGCGCCATCTCCTCGTACCAGGACAGGGTGAAACCCTGAAGCGGAAAGGCGATGTAGATGGAGTCGTTGAAGGAGAAGAGCGGCAGGAAGAGAACCGGCAGATAGAGAAGGGCGAGATAGAGTACGGTATAGGCGCCTAGCGCGGAAAACGGCATTTTCCGTCCGGAGGGTTTCATGCCAGCCTCCGTTTTGCCTGATGCACCAACAGCAGGAACGAACAGACGATCCCGGTGATCACCAGCATGGAAATGATCGAGATCGCGGCCCCGAGCGGCCAGTTGTTCCCACGCCCGAACTGCGTTTGCACGATATTTCCGATCATCAGCCCGTTATTGCCCCCGACCAGCTTGGGCGCCACGTAATCACCCACGGTCGGAATGAAGACCAGCAGCGCCGCGGCAATGACACCAGGCAAGGACAGCGGCAACGTCACCCGCAGGAAACTCCACAGTGGGTTTTCGCCCAGATCCGCCGCGGCCTCCAGCAGCGAGCGGTCAATCTTTTCCAGCGAGACATAGATCGGCAGGATGGCGAAGGCGGCCCAGGCATGGGCCAGCGTCACCACCACCGCCTGCCGGTTGTTCAGCAGGAAGGTCAGCGGCTCATCGATCAGACCCACCTGGATCAGGCCCGAATTGATCACGCCGTTGTAGCCGAGGATGACCTTCCACGCGAAGATCCTGAGCAGGTAGCTGGTCCAGAACGGCAGCGTGATGAGAATGAGCCAGAGAACCTTCCGTCGCTTGATCCGGAAGGCCACGAAATAAGCCGCCGGGTAGGCCAGGATCACGGTCAGCGCCGCCACCATCGCCGAGTTTTCGATCGAGCGAAGCAACAGCATGTAATAGATGCGTTTCTGGAAAAAGGCCTCGTAGTTCTCGGTCGTGAAGCCGGGCGTGAGGCTCATTCCGGTTTGCGTCCAGAAGCTCAGGACGATCAGAACCAGGATGGGGAATGCCAGCGCCAGAATCAGCAGGATCAACGTGGGCGAAAGCAGGGTCAGGCTGCGCTTGGTGTCCTGCGCAATCCTGAGCCCCCGTCGACCTGTTTCGTCGCCGGCGGCGGCGCCACCGGTTGAGGCGGTCTCATCGGTCATGATTCAAACCGCCTCCTCATCCTTTCCCCCTCCAGCCCACGCCATCAGCATCACCGCAAACCGGCTTCCAGATCAACATCTCCGAGCACGCCGACAATCTCTCGCGCAGCCCGCAGACCGGACTGATAGGCGCCGTGGCACGTGCCTTGCGGCCCGATCAGAGTGGCCTCGCCTGCGAAAAAAAGGCGGCCATCGACCGAGCGGGCCAGCGTCTCGCGCTGATGGGTCTGCCCCGGCCTTGCCCCGGCCCATGAGCCGAGGGTGAACGGGTATCGCTTCCAGGCGGTGGTGATGCAGCGAACGACATGCTTTCGGATGTCGGTTCCGAAGATCTCGGTCAGCCGGTCGATGGCGAAGCCTTCCATCGCTTGCGGGCCCTCCTCTTCGAGCGGGATGGCCTGGCTTCCCCCGACCAGAACGACGGCCGTGTCGAGCCCCATCACGCCCGCATCGACCCGCGCGGCCGCGCCGGCATCCGTCCAGGTCGAATAATAGGCCCTGTCCGCATCGCTCAGCACGCCGGGATCCAAATGAACGCCGATCTTGTTTTCCGTGCCCATGGGCAGATCGTGAACCGCCTCCTGCTTCCAGTCTGGCAGGCGCGGGTGAAAGCCGATGCTTCCGGCGCCGAGCACACCCGTGGAGACGGTGAGCAGCACGGCCCTCCCGGTGATGGTTCCCCTGCTCGTGTCGACGCGTATCGGGGTCCCGCTCCAGTCGATGCGATCCACCGGCGTACCCAGCGACACCGGCACATCCGCACCCCAGGCGGCCACGAGGCTGCCATAACCCTGCACCGCCCGGAACCCCAGGTCGCCCTCGCAGCTCGCATGATCGGCCGAGGAGACCTGATCGAATGACGCGCCGCCCCAGGAGGTATCGATCATCGTCTTGAACGGTTGGGCAAGCTCCTCATCCAGGTCGAGCACCTCGCTCAGGGCCACGTCGCGGCCTTGGTCGGCAGCGGCGGCGATGGCCGCTTCGCACTCGCGGAAATAGGTCACCCGGGCCTCGCGCTCTGCGGCGTCCACAGGTGCCCCGTTGCGCACCAGCCGCATGTGATCCAGCGTGAAGAGCGGCCGCGTCGCCGTAGAGAGCGTCACGCCCAGCGTCTCGGCGATCTGCGTGAACGGGTTGGTTTCTCCTCCGACCAGCCAGGCGCAGCCGTGATCGAACCATTCCCCCGGGGCAATTTCCGTCGAATAGGCGCGCCCGCCGATGCGGTCCGCAGCCTCGACCAGCCGATAGGACACGCCGGCCCTCGCCAGTTCCCTCGCCGCCGAAAGGCCGGCGGCTCCCGCACCGACGATGATGACATCCGTGTCACAAACCATGCGCTCGCCCTGCCCTCATCGCCGAATACCGGACTGTCCCGCCTCCGACTGTCACAGGCCCGATTGCGCGGCGGCGTCGTCTGCCGTTCCGACACCGTCGCGCCCCTTGTACCAGGCTTCCTCCGGCGGGATTCTCACCCAGGCCGCGCAGTCGCCGCCGAAATTGCCCAGCCGGTCGTCTCCGGTGGTATGTGTCGTGTAGCCCAGAAGCGCCCGCAGACGCGGCGAGAACTGCGCCGCGATTTCCGGCGGATGCGTGAGATACTGATTGACCTCCTGCCGCAACCAGCCGAGCGAATAGACGTTGATAAGGCCCATGCGCCTGTCGTTGGTCTGGTTGGCCCCGGCGCCGTGCCAGGTGGACCCCATGTAGAACAGCGCCGATCCCTTTGGCATGGCCGCGGCCTCCCAGTTCCGGAGGTCGGGCAGATGCCAGGATCGCAGGAGCCGGTGGCTGCCGGGCACGATGCGCGTTCCGCCATTCTCCGGCGTGAAATCGTTGAGGGACCACATCACGCCGATCTGAAGCTCCATTCCGGCGATGTCGATCGGGTACGGCGTGTCGTCCCGATGCAGGGCCTGGGCGCCCTCGCCCGGCAGCACCTCGATCGCGGTCGCGCTGCTGATCTGGTAACAGGCGCAGAAGGGCAGCAGGATTTCGTTGGCGACGGCCACCACCATATCGTGTTCGAGCAAGGCGGCGGCACTGGGCGAAACCGCCAGGACATTGCCGATGCGATTGGTCAACGACCCGTTGAAGGCGCTTTCCTGTTCGAGGCCCCTTGAATCAAGCTCCGGGCGCAACTCGCTGCACACGGCGTCCACGACTTCGCCACCCACCAGATCCTTGACAATCACCGCTCCATCGCGACGGAGCGCCTCGACCACCCGGGCGATATCGGCATCCTTGGCTAAAACGGATAGTGTCATTGCTGCGTCCCCGATTGATGTGAGCATTCGGTCTGGCCCCGGGCGTCGGCGGCACGGCGCCCGGGGCAAAAGATGGGTGTTCCAATGCGGACGTCCCGTCAGAAGCCGGCTTTGATATCCGAGAACATGTTTGCGATCTTGCTCTGGAACTCGATCGACATCTCGGTCTGGAACTTCCCGGCCTGAAGCAGTTTCTCCGGATCGCGGGGCAGACCGAGCTCCGCCAGACGCTCGGCGCTTACACGTTCGAACGCCTTCACGTTGGAATGGCCGTATCCGAACGCATCGATCACGTATTCTCCCGACCGCGGGCTGATAAGCGAGTTGATGACGTCATGCGCCTTGTCGACGCGCGGCGCATCGGTCACGATGCTGGCGCCGCAGACCCAGGTCAGCGCGCCCTCTTTCGGAGCGGCCCACTTGATGGGCACGCCCTGCTTGATCAGACGGGTCGGCGTTTCGTTCCAGGTCATCGCCGCGACCAACTCTCCCGAGGCGAGCGACTGCTCCATGGTCGTCACATCGTCGTAGTAGCTCAGCGCCAGCGGCTGCTGTTCACGCAGAAGCGCCGCCACCTTTTCGATGTTCTCGTCCGTGTCGATTTCGTCGAAGGGAACCCCGGCATAGATCGCCGCACACCACCAGGTATCGCCTTCATTGGCAAGAACGCCGATCCGCCCCGCATAGCGTTCGTCCCAGAGGATGCCCCAGCTTTCCTCCTCTCCCTGCAGATCGACAAGGTCCGGACGGTAGGCGATCGAGGTCTGCCCCCATTCCATGGCCGCGAAGTAGTGTTCGCCGTCTCTTTCGCCAATGCGCTGAAGCGACGGGATCATGTCGTTCCAATGAGACAGCTTCGACGTGTCGATGGGCTGGATCACGCCCGAGCCGATCCATTCGCCCATATTGGTGTTGCAGGGGTGCATGACATCGACGACGAAACCCGCCTGGACCTTCGTCAACCCCTCGGAGCTGCTTGCATAGGGGGCCGTGTCGGGATATGCGCCGTGTTTTTCGTTATATTCCTCAAGCAGTTCCGGGATGTCATAGCCGCCCCAGGTGAAATAGAAGGCCTCGCCTTCTTCCGCCCTCGCCCCGCGCGTGGCCACCGGCACCGCCGTCAGGGTGACACCGGCCGCGACCAGCATCTGGCTGAACTGGCGCCGGGAAAGTTTCCCCGCCCGGGCCCTGCTGATCATGTCTTCAATCGAAAGCGCTTTCTCTGACATTGCCGTTGTCTCCCTGGTTTTCGTCGATCGTCTCTTGCCGCCATGTCGGCCCGGCCCGATCGCCTTTTGAATGTAGGAAGTGTAAGGGCGGTGTTGCGGACCAGTCAAATATTTTCATTGTGCGCACGTTCAAATTAATATTCTCTTGCCAAAAGGCCAAGGAAACCGGACATCGAACGAATGACTGCAAAGACGCGGCGAGTTGGCCGGCCCAAGGGCGCGGATGTCGAGAACGCCAGACGGCGAAGGGAGCAGCTGATCAACGCTGCGGTCTCATCCATCGTGGAACACGGCCTTTCCGCCACGACGCTGGCCACCGTTGCCCGGGCCTCGGGCCTCTCGCAAAGCACCGCCGTATTCTACTTCAAGTCCAAGGACATGCTTCTGTCGGAGGCATTCCGGCACCGTATGGAATTCTACCGCACCACATGGATGGAGGCGGTTTCGCAGGCCGGCGACGATCCGGTCGACCGCATCATCGCCATGGTCTTTGCCTCGCTCGACCCGTCGCTGCTGACCCGCGAAGACCTCGCGTTCTGGAACGCCTTCTGGCCGCAGGCCGCGCATTCGGAAACCCTCAGCAGGATCGACGAACAGTTCGAGGCCGAGCGACAGGCATTGCTGATCGGACTATTCGAGGACGCAGGTCACTTGCTCGACGGCTCGGACTGGACGCCGACTTTGGCGGCACAGGCCGTAGAGACGATGATCGAAGGCACCTGGGTGCGGCTCTACTACTCCGCCGACCATTTCACGACAGGGGCGGCCCTGCACTCCATCGGCGTTTTTCTGTCCCAGATCTTTCCCGAGCGGCGCACCGAGATCCTCGCCCGGGCACAACCGTTGCAAAAGACGACCAAGGCAAAGGACCCATGACCAGAGACCCCCGCTACGATATCCTGTTCACCCCCGTGCAGATAGGCCCGGTTAGCACGAAGAACCGGTTCTACCAGGTGCCGCATTGCAACGGGATGGGAAGGATCTATCCCGACAGCATGATTGCCATGCGCGGCATGAAGGCCGAAGGGGGCTGGGGGATCGTGGCCACCGAACAGGTGGATTTCCACCCGACGGCCGATGTCACCTCCTACACCGAAGCGCGCTTCTGGGACGACCGCGACATTCCGGTGATGGCCGGCATGTGCAACGCCGTGCACGAACATGGCGGTCTGGCCGCGCTCGAGCTGGTCCACAACGGGCAGGACACCGGCAATATCTACAGTCGTGAGGTGCCCATCGGCCCCATGCACCGCCCGGTGACATGGTTGAACCATCCGGTTCAGGCGCGCGCCATGGATCGCGACGATATCCGGGCCTATAGGCGGTGGCATCGGAACGCTGCGCTGCGCGCCAAGAAAGCCGGTTTCGACTGTGTCGTGGTTTATGCCGGGCATGACGGGGCCATGCCATCGCATTTCCTGGCACGTCGCCACAACCAGCGGATGGACGAATACGGCGGCAGCCTCGAAAACCGGCTCCGTTTCTACAGAGAGCTCCTGGAAGACACGCTCGAGGCCGTAGGCGACGATCTGGGCGTCATCGCGCGTTTCGCCGTGGACGAGATGATGGGCCCCGACGGCCTCGAATGGGAGGACGAGGGGCGCGACGCGATAGAGATGCTGGCGGAACTTCCGCATATGTGGGACGTGAACGTCTCCGACTGGAGCAACGACTCGATGACCTCGCGCTTCGCGCCTGAGGGATATCAGGAGGACTATGTCGCCTTCGTCAAGAAGGTCAGTTCGAAGCCGGTCGCAACGGTGGGCCGCTATACCTCGCCCGATGCGATGGTCTCTGCCATTAGGCGCGGCATCGTCGACCTGATCGGCGCCGCGCGCCCCTCCATCGCCGACCCGTTCCTGCCCAAGAAAATCGAGGAAGGTCGGCCCGAGGACATCCGCGAATGCATCGGCTGCAACATCTGCGCAGCTTGGAACAACGTCTCCGCCCCCAGCCGCTGCACCCAGAACCCGAGCTTTGGCGAGGAATGGCGCAAGGGCTGGCATCCCGAGAAGATCAGGCCGAAGGAAAGCGAGGCGCATATCCTTGTCGTTGGGGCCGGTCCCGCCGGGCTGGAGGCGACGCGCGCCCTTGGCAGGCGCGGCTACAGGGTGACGCTGGCGGATGCGCGAAGCGAGGCGGGCGGTCGCGTCACCCGCGAAAGCGCGCTGCCCGGCCTCAGCGCCTGGGCGCGGGTGCGCGACTACCGGCTTGGCCAGATCACACCGATGGCCAATGTCGAGACGTATCTCGAAAGCGCGCTTTCTCCCGACCATGTGCTGGAGTTCGGTGCTGATCACGTCGCTGTGGCAACCGGCTCACGCTGGCGGCGTGATGGTGTGGGTCGAGCCGTACGCACGCCCATCGAGGGCGCCACGGAAGGCCGCTCCTTCAGCCCCGACGACATCATGGACGGCCAGCGCCCGCCCGTGGGCTCCGTCGTCG
>JAUIBJ010000099.1 GCA_030428025.1 Alphaproteobacteria bacterium | reverse complement strand
GTCACATCCGAGAAGATCGCAGAGCGGAGTGCGCAGAGGTGTCGCTAAGTCGCGGTCAGGCATTCTTGGTGACTCCATCCTTTATCCGTTGGCGCAAGACGTCCCTGAGCACAACGGCATTGTTGCGTTCTTCATCCTTGGAGGCGTAGAGCAGCGTCACAACGCCCGCTTCGGCATGTGCGGCGAGCGCGCGGACCAATTCGTCCTTTGTCTCGATCTCGCCGCGATAGCGGGCCGCGAATTCCTCCCAGCTCTCGGGATGGGCATGGAACCAGTTGCGCAAATCGTCACTGGGCGCGATCTCCTTGCACCAGCGATCGAGTCGGGCGCGGTCCTTCGCGATTCCGCGCGGCCAGAGGCGATCGACGAGAATCCGCCTGCCGTCCGACACCCTTGCGACACGGTAAATCCGCTTGATGCGGATCCGCTCCGCCGGGTCGTCGGGAACGGGCGGACGTTCGGGCATCAAGTGCCCCGCGTTCCGTGCTCGAACTGCGGGAGCAGTATCTCGTTCTCGAGACGGACATGCTCCTCCAGCGCTTGCATGAACGCGCTGAGCCCGGCGTAGAGGCGCGCCCAGCTCGGGCAGGCCCCCTCTGGCAGCGTCAGGCCATTGGTCAATCGTGCGATCTCGGCGATACGGGCCGCGTGGTCGTCATGGTCGTGCCGCATTACGGCAATCGGCGCGTCGAGCCCGGAGGCCGCCTTGCGGATCGCGGGAAAGAGGATCAGCTCCTCCTTCTTCATGTGGATCTCGAGCTCTCCGATCATCCGGCGCAGAAGCGCCGAAAGGCCCTCGGGGACATCGTCGTCGCCGAAATGCACCGTCTCGACCTTCTCGGCCAGCACCGCCAGCTCAGGAAGCTCGGCGCGGTGCCTCGCGTGATAATGCGTTTCGATATAGCGGGTGAGATCTTCAGGGCTCTCGGGGACTGCCATCTCGGTTTCCTCCGGTCATTTCAGGGACGGAACGGTGCGTGGCCCGGCACTTTCGACCGCCATGTGAAGCGACCGCGCGATGCGTTCCGCACAGGCGATGACATGGGCGGCGCCTTCGGGCGGGCAGGTCTCGGCCGCGGTCTTGCGAAAGCGCGCAAGCCAGCGCTCGAAATGCTCCCAGTCGACCGGCAGTTCAGCGTGGGCCTGCACCGGCGCGCCGTGATAGCGGCCCGTCATCAGCGCGACCGACGACCAAAACACCACCATCCGGTCGAGATGCGGCGCCCAGTCGACGATCCGCGCCTCGAAGATCGGGCCGAGCACCGCGTCGGCGCGGACCCGGGCGTAGAAGCGGTAGACCAACGTGGTCAAAATGCCCTCGTCAAGCCCCGTCCGGTCCATCAGCGCCGAGGTCATCTTCGGGCGGACCGACTGCTCGACCGTTCGATCTTCGGCGGCGTCCTGCATCTCGTGCCTCCTGCCGTTCGGCTTGCGTTTCTGTGTAGACCTGTTAATAGGTACTGTAAATACCTATTCAAAGGGACGACCCGCACATGCGGCTGACATCCTTCACCGATTACGGGCTGCGCATGCTGATGCGCATGGCGAGCGCGCCCGGATCGGCCTTCTCGACCGCCGACCTAGCCGAAGAGTTCGGACTGTCCCGCAACCATCTTACCAAGATTATGCAGCAACTCGCCCGCGGCGGCGTCGTCGAAACGCGGCGCGGCGGGGGGGGCGGCGCTGTTCTCAACAGGGATCCGGCTGAGATACGCCTCGGCGATGTCGTCCGGCTTCTCGAAGACGGTCAGGCATTGGTCGAATGCTTTGGCCCCACCGGTGGCGACTGCACCCTCGAGGGCTGCTGCCGGCTGAAAGGGCGCCTGCGCCACGCCGAGGCGCAGTTCCTTGCGGAACTCAACCGCTCGACCCTCAGGGACATCGCCCTGCCGGTCCGGGACGCCGCGTGATGGCGAAAGGCAATTACAGATGACCGGCACGCTGAGCCTTCGCGAACGGCAGGTCGCGCTCCTGCTTTCGGGGCTTCTGGCCCTTCTTGGTCTTGTCATGGCCAGCGCGGCGCGACACGGCGTGATGGCGTTGCATGGCTTCATGGCGCTGGCGCTTGGTGTCGGGCTCATCTTCCTTGTCGGCGGCGCGCTTTACGATGGGCCGCCCCGCGCCGACCGGATGCGGCGCTACTACGACGCGCCGACGCGGTTCGGTGTGGCGATGACGCTCATTTGGGCATTGATCGGTATGGGCGTCGGCGTTTGGGTCGCGGCGCTTCTCTACTGGCCCGAGGCGACCCCGCTCTGGCCTGCAACGAGTTTCGGACGCCTTCGGCCGGTGCACACGACCGGCATCATCTTCGGCTTCGGCGGCAATGCACTGATCGCCACCTCGTTTCATGTCCTGCAACGCACCTCACGCGCCCGGCTGGCCGATTCCGTCAGTCCATGGGTCGTACTTCTCGGCTACAACCTCTTCTGCGCCTGGGCCGTCACCGGCTATCTCATGGGCTCCACCCAGTCCAAGGAATATGCCGAGGCCGAATGGTATGCCGATCTTTGGTTGGTCGTGGTCTGGGTCACGTATTTCGTCCTCTACCTGCGTACGCTCGCGCGCCGGGCCGAGCCGCATATCTACGTCGCGAACTGGTACTATCTCGCCTTCATCTTGGTCGTGGCGATGCTGCACATCGTCAACAACATGGCGCTACCGGTCCGACTCACCTCGGCCGAAAGCTTCCCGATCTGGTCGGGCGTGCAGGACGCGATGGTGCAGTGGTGGTATGGCCACAACGCGGTGGCGTTTTTCCTGACCGCCGGGTTCCTGGGCATGCTCTACTACTTCCTGCCCGTGCGCTCGGGGCGACCGATCTGGTCCTATCGCCTCTCCATCGTCAGCTTTTGGGGCATCACCTTTTTCTATATCTGGGTCGGATCGCATCACCTGCATTACACCGCACTGCCCTATTGGGCGCAGACGCTTGGGATGACATTCTCGGTGATGCTGCTCGTGCCGAGCTGGGCCTCGGCGGGTAACGCCATCGTCACGCTGAACGGCGCCTGGCACAAAGTGCGAGACGACGCGACCTTGCGTTTCATGTTCGTGGCGGCGGTGTTCTACGGGTTGTCGACCTTCGAGGGATCGTTCCTCGCAATCCGACCGGTCAACTCACTCAGCCACTACACCGACTGGACCGTGGGGCATGTGCATTCCGGCACGCTGGGCTGGGTCGCGATGATCATCTTCGGCGCGCTCTACACCATCGTGCCGCAACTCTCGGGGCGGGAGGCGATGGCCTCGCCCCGCGCCGTCGAATGGCACTTCTGGCTCGCCGTGACGGGAACGCTGGTCTACGTCGTCGCGATGTGGAACGCCGGCATCACGCAAGGGCTGATGTGGCGGACCTATGAACAGAACGGCGCGCTCAGCTACAGCTTCCTGCAATCGGTTCAGGCGATGGCGCCCTACTACCTATTGCGCACGATCGGCGGCGCGCTCTTCCTCGCCGGAGCGGTGATCTGCGCCCGGAACTGCCGCGCCACGATGGGGGCGGCAGAGGGCGAGGCGGGCGACCGGCCGCTTGTCGCTGAGCCGGCGGAGTAAGCCATGCTGAAACTGCATTACAACCTGGAAAAGGTCTCCATGGGGTTCGTGGCGGCGATCATCGTCGTGGCCTCGATCGGCGGGCTGGTGGAGATTGCGCCCCTCTTCACCATCGACGAGACCGTCGAGATCCCGGATGATCTGCGCCCGCACACGCCCCTGGAACTGGCTGGCCGCGAGATCTACATCCGCGAGGGCTGCTATGCCTGCCACAGCCAGATGGTGCGTAGCCTCGCCGACGAGATCGACCGCTACGGACCGTATTCACTGGCTGCGGAATCCGCCTACGACCACCCGATGCTCTGGGGGTCGAAGCGCACGGGACCGGATCTGGCGCGGGTCGGGGGCAAATATTCGGACGACTGGCACAGGCGCCACCTGATCGACCCGCGCGTGGTGGTGCCGGCTTCGATCATGCCGGCCTATCCCTGGCTCGCCCGGCCGCTCGATACCGGGCTCCTGGGAGATGAACTCGCGACGCTGGCACGACTTGGCGTGCCCTATGACGACGCCAAGGTCGCGGCGGCGGAGGCCGACGCATCGGCGCAGAGCCGCCCCGACAGCGACGGCGCCGACGCGGTGCGCGAACGCTACGGAGCGGTCATCGCCGTCCGAGTCTTCGACGGCGACCCGTGGCAGTTGACCGAAATGGACGCCGTGGTGGCCTATCTCCAGTCGCTGGGGACACTCACCAAAGTCCCCTACGAGATACTTGCGGAGGGCGGGCAATGACCCACGACCTTCTGGTCTATCTCGCCAAGACCGTCGGCCTGATCTGGCTGATGGGGTTCTTCCTGATCGTCGTGATCCGCGCCTACAGCCCGTCGCGCCGCAGGGCCTATGACCGGGCCGCGCGGTCAATTCTGGAGGATGAGGGCGGACATGACTGATCAGAACGACCCCCGGCAGCTTCCCGGCGCCGATCCCCATACCGGCAACCGCAAGGTTGACCCGGTCACGGGCTATTCCACCACCGGCCACGACTGGGGCGGGATCAGCGAACTCAATACCGCCTTCCCAAAGCTGGTTATCTGGGCGCTTGTCCTGACCTTCCTCTATTCCGTCATCGCCTGGATCCTGCTGCCCGCCTGGCCTCTGGGCCGCGACTATACGCGCGGGCTGCTCGGTCTCGACCAGGGCGTCGAGGCGGTGGAGGGGTTCCGGGAACTGACCGCCGAACGGCAGGGCTGGCTCGACCGGTTCGCGACAGGCGACTTCGCCACGCTGCAATCCGACGCCGCGCTGATGGGCCGGGCAATGCCCGCCGCAGCGCGCCTCTTCGACGACAACTGCGCAGCCTGCCACGGCACCACGGGCCAGGGCGGGCCGGGCTTCCCGGTGCTCGCCGACGGCTCCTGGCTCTGGAGCGGCACGCCTGAGGAGGTGGCGCTGACAATTCGCCACGGCATAAATGCCAACGACGACTCGCGCATCGCCGAGATGCCGGCCTTCGACTGGATGGAGCGCGCCGACCGCGAGGCCCTGGCGGATTATGTCGCGGCGCTGCCAGAGGGCCGCGGCGATACCGACATCCCCGCCGCCGCGCTTTTCGCCGAGAACTGCGCCGCCTGCCATGGCGAGGGCGGCGCGGGCGGGCTTGAGGTGGGCGCGCCGTCCCTGACCGACGCATCGGTGATCTACGGCCAGGACCGGGACACGATTCTGCGAACCCTCGCCGCGGGCCGGATCGGCGTCATGCCGGCGTGGTCCGGCCGACTGTCCGAGGCGGAGATCAACCTTCTCGCGCTCTACGTCACCAGCCTGTCCGCCGGGAACGCGGAGACGGTGCAATGACGGCGCGGCGGCAGAAGCTTTTCGCCCTCACGGCGGCAGTCGCAGTCGCGGCGGGATTCATCGCTGCCAACGCCCATCTCATAGCCGTGGCGATCGGCTCGCAGCCCGCCTGCACCGCCGTCGCCGGCGCCGAACCGGCCCGGCGGGCCTGCTGAAGGGAGACAGGCCATGCTGGAACCGCTCCCCGTTCTTCGCAAGCCGAACCGCCCGGCGCCGCGCTTCGCCCGCCACCTTCCGGCGCGCGTGGCCCTGACCTGGCTGACGGCGGGCTGGCGCGATCTTATTGCCGCGCCCGGACCGAGTCTCGCCCACGGACTGATCCTGACTCTTGTCTCCTACGCCGTCCTCTGGGCCCTTCACGCCAGCGGCCTGCTCTACCTCGCGCTGCCCGCGATCTCTGGCTTTCTCATCGTCGGGCCGTTCCTGGCCATCGGCCTTTACGAAAAGAGCCGCCGACAGGCGAAGGGAGAGCGCATTGCACTGACCGACATGCTCGCGCTCCGCGCGGCATCGGGCGCGCAGCTGGCTTACGCTGGGCTTCTTCTCGGTCTTCTCATCCTCTTCTGGCTCAGGGCAGCGGATCTTCTCTACGCGCTGTTCTTCGGCCTGACCCCGTTCCCGGGCGCCGCCGACGCGTTGACGAACGTGCTGACGACGCCCCGGGGATGGGCGCTGATCACGACCGGCACGCTGGTGGGCGGGCTGTTCGCAGCCTTCGCCTTCGCGGTCAGCGTCTTTTCCATTCCCATGCTGGTGTCGCGCCGGACCGACGCGCTGACCGCGATGGGGCTGAGTTTCGCCATGACGGTGCAGAACCTTTGGCCCATGCTCGCCTGGGGTGTCATCGTGGCGGCGGGCCTGACGCTTTCGGCGGCGACCGGCCTGATCGGGCTCGCGGTGATCTTCCCGGTCCTCGGCCACGGCACCTGGCATGCCTACAGCGCGATCGCTGGAGATGAGGCATGAGTCTCATCGTGCTCATTCTCCTCTCGATCGGTCTCGGGCTGATCGGACTTGCCGCCTTTTTCTGGGCGCTGCGTAACGGGCAGTTCGACGATCCCGAGGGCGACGCCCGACGCATCCTCTCACCCGAATCCTTGCAGCCGAAGGAAGGACATCCCCATGAGCAGCTGGCTCCCGACACTCAAGACCGCGACACCTGAGGAAGGCTATGACCTCGCCATCAAGCTGGCCCGCGTCGCGGTGAAGGCGACCCAGCCCGACGCGGCGGTGCGCGACCGGCTCCGGCCCGAATATGCCGAGGATGCCGAGGCGCTTATCGCCGTCAGCCAGGTGGTCGCGACGCATTTCGCCACCGTCGCCGCCGCCAATGGTTACTGGAGGGACCGCCATTGAGCGGGGTCGAACGCGACGGAGACAGCTTCGTCGTGGACGCGGCGATCCTCGCTGCGGCATTCGGCATATCCGCGTCCGAAATCAGGGCCTCCATGCAGGACGGTCGCATCACCTCGCGTTGCGAGACTGGCAGCGGCGATGATACCGGGAGATGGAGGCTGACATTCTACCTCGAGAGACGCGCCCTCCGGCTGACCGTGAACGCGGAGGGCGAGGTTCTGAAGCGGTCAATATTCGACGTGTCCTCGGCTCCGTCACGCGCGCCATGAAGCGACACGATTGCCGGGTCGTTTCCTGCCCAAAAGAAATTTCACCGTTCACGGGAACCTTTCCTGACCCGCCGCATCCAATGGGTCAGGTGGCCCCGGATCGGAGCCGCCATGATCAGGAAAGGACAAGAGATGAAGAGACTTCTGCCACTGGCCGCCGCGACGCTGGTTGCGAGCGCGACCGTTTCCGTCGCTCATGATGAAACGGCACTCGTGCAGTCGCCTCCGGGTGACCCTTACGTTCAGGTCAGTGACGTGCTGCCGCTGCCGGAGTTCATCCCGGGCCTCGGGACACTGTTCGTCGACCCCGCGACCCTGCCCGCCGGCCCCTTCCTCGCCTACGATCACGACGGCACGTTGTCCGCGACCATCTACATGACGCCGCTGGAAGATCTGCAGAACGGGACTTCCTATGACGGTCTCGGGATCGGGTCGCATACCGTCTCCGGCGTCGACATCTACTACAATGCCGGTCATCCCGGCGTGGAGAAGCCGCACGCGCATGTCGTGCTCTTCCACGATGACGAAGCCAAGGGAAGGCTGGCTGAATGAAGTCGTCGCGACGCATGATCCTGACCCTCGGGGGTGGCGCGCTCGCCACCCTCACCATGACCACGCGGATAGCCGCTGCGCCGTCTGAAACCATAGAAATGCGCGGCACGGAGCGTGGCGAACGCATCTGGTTCTCGCCGAGGGGCCTTGTCGTCGCACCCGGCGCGACGATCCGTTTCGTGAACCGAGATCCGGGCAACAGTCACACGGCGACAACGTATCATCCGGCCATCTTCGATAGGCTGCGCCGCATTCCCGCGGGGGCGGAACCCTGGGACAGCGACTTCCTTCTGCCCGGCGACAGCTTCGAGATCACCCTCATGGTTCCCGGCGTGTACGACTATTATTGTCAGCCGCATGAGATGGTGGGAATGGCGGGCCGCATTGTTGTCGGACAACCCGATGATCCGGGCTGGGAAGGCGCGAGTACCGATGTCGAAGACGTGATGCCCGAAGTTCTCGCCTCCCTGCCGGCGGTCGAGGACATCCTACGCCTCGGCCGCGTCGATCCGGAGGTAGACCGATGACTGCGTGGAAGCTGACGAGCGAAGCCTCGTCCGGCCGCGCCGCAGGCCACACGGCGGCGGAAGCGGACCTCGTCGCCGATGCCCGGTCTGGCAGCGAAGCAGCGGTGCGCGAGCTGATCCGAAGGCTCAACCCCCGGCTCTTCAGGGTCGCCCGCGGGATCGTCCGGAGCGACGCCGAGGCCGAGGAGGTCGTTCAGGAAACTTACCTCGCCGCCTTTACCCGTCTCGACCAGTTTGGCGGCGCCTCCACATTCTCGACCTGGATCACGCGGATCGCCATCAACACGGCGCTGATGCGGAACCGCCGCGCCCGCCCCGAGGAGGACTACGATACCGTGACCGAGCCCGATACATCGCAGGTTCTCGCCTTTCCCGGCCAGCGACCGGAACTGCCGGACGTGGCCTTGGCCCGGGCGCAGATCCGCAGCCTCCTCGAACAGGCGGTTGCGGATCTGCCGACCGACCTGCGGCTGCCGTTTCTGCTTCACCATGCCGAAAGCATGAGCGTGCTTGCCATCGCTCGTGACCTGTCGCTGAACCCGGTTACCGTCAAGACACGCCTGTTTCGCGCCCGGCGCCGCTTGCGTCAGGCACTGGAACGACGTGTTCACGGCGGGTTCGAGGCAATTTTCCCGTTCGATGGGGCGCGCTGCCGCGACATGGCGGAGCGGGTCGTCGCCGGGTTGCAGGCGCGGGGTGCGCTCTGAGCCTTAAGAGCGCGTCGGTCACGACCCCAGGACATCGTGTTTTTCGGACGTCGCGAGACG
>JAUIBJ010000780.1 GCA_030428025.1 Alphaproteobacteria bacterium | reverse complement strand
CGGGCGGGCGGCGAAATCCGACAGGGCGTTCCTGGCCACGCTCCGCGCCCAGATCGCCGCCGCCGGGCTGACAGACCGCATCCTCTTTCCCGGCGAGGTGGCCCCCGACGCCCTGCCCGCCCTGATGTGCGGGCTTTCGGCGGTCGTGCAACTGCCCCGCTACGAAGGCTACGGCATGGCGCCCTTGGAGGGCATGGCCTCGGGCGTGCCCTTCGTGGCCACCGATCAGGGCTACTATCGCAGCTTCGCCGGTCAGGAAAGCTGTGGCCTGATCACCGGCGAGACCGGCGCGGCGGGCGCGCTCGACCGCCTGCTGTCCGACCCCGCCCGCCATGCCGTCATGGCCCGCGCCGCGCGGGAGGCGGCCGAGACGCATTTCAGCATCGCGCGGGAGGCCGACGGCATCGCCACAGTCTATGAGAGGCTCTGGGCCGGGGGCTGATCCCCTCCTCTTCTGTTCGAAAGGATTCCGGCGATCATCATTGTTGCGACATTGTTTTGAGAGACAATGCTGACGGGCTGGCCCCTATTCCTGGCGTTCTACAGCGGCAAGTGTCGATGAGCAGGGCCCCACATGGAATTCGCGGGAATTCCGAACAAGAAGATGCGCATTTTCTTGCTCGTTTTCCGCGCGAAAAACGGCCCCGGCTCAGAGCGGCATGCGCCGTTCGGCCACCTCCGCCCACCAGCTGCATCCCGCCGGGATCACCGCGTCGTTGAAATTGTATTCCGGGTGATGCACCATCGCCGTGTCGCCATTGCCCACGAGGATATAGGCACCGGGGCGCTCCTCCAGCATGAAGGCGAAATCCTCGCCCCCCATGACCAGCGGCGCCTCATCGCACTGTCCGCTGACCGATCGCGCCACCTCGGCGGCGAATTCGGTCTGGTCGGGATGGTTCACCATCACCGGATAGCTGTGCTGATAATCGAGCGTGATCCTGCCGCCGAAGCCCGGCCCGAACGCATCGCAGAGCGCCTGCAAACGTTCCTCCGCCAGCACCCGCAGATCGGGGTTGAGCGTGCGCACCGTCCCCATCAGCTTTACCGAGGCGGGGATCACGTTGAATGTGTGCGAGGACGTCTCCATCGAGGTAATCGAAACCACCAGCTGTTCGGTGGGGTCGGCATTGCGGCTGGCGATGGTCTGAAGCGCGGCGATCAGATGAGCGGCCATGACCGAGGGGTCGATGGTCTCGTGCGGCTTGGCGGCATGCCCGCCCTTGCCTTCGATCAGGATGTCGATCTTGTCGGTCGCAGCGAAGAACGGGCCCGGGCGGATGGCGAATTCACCCTCCGGTACGCCGGGCCAGTTGTGCATTCCGTAGACTTCCTGAATGCCGAAACGCGCCATCAGCCCGTCGTCGCACATCTCCTTGCCACCGCCGCCGCCTTCCTCGGCCGGCTGGAAGATCACCACCACCGTGCCGTTGAAATTGCGTGTCTCGGCCAGGTATTTTGCCGCCCCCAGCAGCATCGCCGTATGCCCGTCATGGCCGCAGGCATGCATCGCGCCGGGGGTCTTCGAGGCATAGTCGACGCCCGTCTGCTCGTGAATGGGCAGCGCATCCATGTCGGCGCGCAGGCCCACCACCTTGCCGCTGTCGGCCGTCTTGCCCCTGATCACCCCCACCACACCGGTGCGCCCGAGGCCCGCTACCACCTCGTCGCAGCCGAATTCCTTCAGCTTCTCCTCCACCAGCGCGCTGGTGCGGTGGGTGTCGAAGAGAATCTCGGGATGTTCGTGGATATCCCGGCGCCAGCCGGTGATTTCCTCGTGCAGATCGG
>JAUIBJ010000098.1 GCA_030428025.1 Alphaproteobacteria bacterium | reverse complement strand
GGATCGACCGGGGCGCGGGGGCCGACAAGGTAGCGGCCGCCGATCCCGCCGCCGCGCCGCTCGGCACCGATGACGAGGCGGCAGGCCAGCCGCCGGCCCCCGCGGAAGTGGCCATGGCCGAAAGGGCCGAGGCCCGCCGCGCGTCGCCGGCCGCCGCCAAGCCGGGCCCCGCCGATTTGCAGGGCCGGCGGCGGAACCCGGTGATGCAGGTCACTCTTGCCGGGGTGGCGATCTTCCTGGTCGTGGCGCTGGTTCTGCTTGGAGGTTCCATATGACACAGTATTCCGACGACCGCGTTCAGGACCGTCAGCCGGGGCGCGAACACGAGATGCAGCCCAGACCCGACTACATGCCCCGCTATCCGGGTTCGGGGCGGCTGGATGGCCGCGTCGCGCTGATCACCGGCGGAGATTCCGGCATCGGCCGGGCCACGGCGGTTCTGTTCGCGCGCGAAGGCGCGAAGGTTGCGATCCTCTATCTGTCCGAGGACCGCGATGCCGAAGAGACGCTCGAGGTCTTGCGCGACGAGGGGGCCGAGGCGATGGCGATCAGCGGCGATGTGGGCAACAAGGCCTTTTGCAGAGATGCCGTGGCACAGGTCATCGAGGCTTGGGGGCGACTCGACATTCTGGTCAACAACGCCGCCGAGCAGCACGGGCAAAAGGAGGTCGCCGACATCTCGCAACACCAGCTCGAGGCGACCTTCCGGACCAACATCTTCGGCCAGTTCTACATGGTTCAGGCGGCGCTGCCGCATCTGGGCGAGGGCGCGGCCATCGTAAGCACGACGTCCGTAACCGCCTATCGCGGCGAGGATCTGCTGATCGACTATTCCGCCTCGAAGGGGGCGATCCTGTCCTTCATCCGGGCGCTGGCGCACAAGCTGGCGCCCAGGGGCATCCGCGTGAACGGCGTGGCGCCCGGACCGATCTGGACGCCGCTGATCCCGGCCTCCTTCCCTCCCGAAAAGGTCGAGAGCTTTGGTCAGTCGACACCGTTGGGTCGGCCCGGCCAGCCCAACGAGGTGGCCCCGTCGGTCCTGTTTCTCAGCTGTGCCGACAGCTCCTTCATGACCGGTCACGTGCTGCATCCCGATGGCGGCGCGGCGATCGCCGACTGAGGGGGCGGGGATGTCGCGTTGACCGAGTTGCACGCATCCGACCGGCCCGGCCGTCGCGCGGGGCGGTTCGAAGGCCCCGAGGCCCTGCCGCGGCTGGTCGACCGCCTGCACGCGCTGGCGGAGGATCGCGACAGCATCTCCATCGACGCCATCACCCGCACGATCGGGGCGCAGGGCCACGCGCCGCTTCTGATGGTGGCCTCGGTGATCATGATCCTGCCGGTGGGCATGGTGCCCGGCGTGGGCGGTGCGCTCGGTGCGCTGGTGGCCCTGATCGGGCTCAACATGCTGCTCGGCCGGGACAGCCTGCGCCTGCCGCATCTGCTGGGTCGGCGCGAGATTTCCGCCGGCCGGCTGCGGCATACCGCCGAACGGATCCGCCCCGCCTCGGTCTGGATGAAGCGGCACCTGCACGTGCGGATGGAACATCTTGCCCGTGGCAGCATCTCGCTGATGGTCATCTCGCTGATCCTGATCCTCGCCGGCTCGTCGCTGCTGATCCTCGGCGCGGTGCCGGTCGCCACCCCGATCATGAGCCTGCCGATCGCGCTTTTCGCCTTCGGCATTCTCGGCCGCGACGGGGCGGTGGTGGCGGCGGGCTATGTCGCCTACGCGCTGGTGGGGGTGGCGATCTGGTTTCTTCTGTAGGACGCCGCGCACCGGGGGAACCCCCGGGCTCTAAGCGGCGTTGCGAAGATGTCGCCCGAACCGGCCGGAGGGGCCCGCATGCCGAAACTCATCCTCATCTCCGGGCCCTCCTGCGTGGGCAAGAGCCCGCTGGCGGCGGGGCTGGACCATTTCGCCCCGCATCTTGCCGACCGGATGGAAGAGTTGGTGCTTTTCAACGACCGCGAGAAACGCCCGGGAGAGGAGGACGGGATCGACTATCATTTCCGCGACCGCGACGAGATCGAGGCACTGAAGGACGACCCGGGTTATGTGGTGATCGACAATCGCGGCGACCTTCAGGCGCTGGAGCTGGCCGCCATCGACCGCATCCTCGACAGCGGCTGTCACGCCTTCTACGAGGGCAACCCGCAGCTTCCCGTGCAATTGCACCGGATGGGGCGCCTGGACGACTACGACACGCTTTCGATCTTCCTGTCGCCGCTCTCGCGCGAGGAGGTGCAGCATGCCCGCCGGGAGGGGCTTCACCTGCCCGAGCTCTTCGCCGAAATCCAGCGGCGCAAGCTTCTCCATCGTACCGAACGTGAAGAGGGCTGGCTGTCGCTGGGGGCGCTGGAGGATATCGAGACCCGCGCCACCAGCGCCTATGGCGACTGCGCCGAGGCCTGCCGGTTCGACTACGTGATCCCGCTGCATGACGGCGAGGGGCACGACAACTGGGACCGTTTCACCATTCCCATCGGCAGCGCCCGCGCCGCGATCCGCACGGTGGCGGCGCTGATCGAGGGCAGCGTGCCCGAGGGTGTGGAGTACTGGGAAGACCATCTGTTGCCGTAACCCGACCATGCTGCTTGCCCTTCTTGTCGCAACCGTCGCCCTTTCTCTCCTTCTCGGTGCGGTCTGGGGCCTTTTCCTGCCCCTGCCGGACCGGCTGAAGGGCAACGCGATGGCCTTCGGCGGCGGGGCACTGCTCAGTTCTCTGGTGATCGAACTCTACGTGCCGGCGATGGAAACCAGCGGCACGGGCGCGGCCTCGGCGGCGCTATTGGTGGGGGCGGTGGGCTTTGCGGTCATCGACCATTGGGTCGACGAGGTCTGGGGCAGCAGCACCGGACTTGGCCTTCTGGCGGCGATCTCGCTGGACGGGGTGCCGGAAAACCTGGCGCTCGGGGTCGATCTGATTGGCGCCTCGGCGCGCGAGGTGTCGGGGCTCGCGGCGGCGATCTTCCTGTCGAACCTGCCCGAGGCCGCGGGCGGGGCCCGCAACATGCGGGCAAAGGGCTGGCGCACGCGGCGCGTCCTGGGGCTGTGGACCGGGGCGGCGCTGGTGCTGTCGGGGGTGACGGTGGCCGGCAACCTGTTTCTGGACGGGGCGAGCGGGCAGAGCCTCGGGCTGATCCGGGCCTTTGCCGCCGGCGCGGTGGTCTCGTCGCTGGTCACCGAACTGTTTCCCCAGGCGCATCGCGACGGTGACGATTTAACCGGCGTGGCGAGCGCCATTGGCGTGATCTGTGCCGCCTGGCTGGGGGGCTGACCCATCCCGCGGCGGGCCTTCCGCCATCCTTTGGGTCTGCCTCGTTTCGCCTGTCGCCGCCTCCGCTCGAGGTTTCCCGTCCGCAACTGGCCGCGCAGGGACGGGTGCGGACAGGAACCATGCGGGGCCCCGGCCGGTTGACCTGCAAATGCACCGCAGTTCGGACAGAAGGAGCCCCCCATGCCTGCGACCCATCCCCACCCGACGCGCGACGGTGGCCGGCCATGAAAGTCACGCTCAACGTCAACGGCGCATCGCACTGGCTCGACCTCGATACGCGCGTCACCCTGCTCGACGCCCTGCGCGACCATCTGAAGCTGACCGGCACCAAGAAGGGCTGCGACCATGGCCAATGCGGGGCTTGTACGGTGATCGCGGGCGGCCGCCGGATCAATTCCTGCCTGAGCCTCGCGGCGCTGCATGACGGCGACGAGATCACCACCGTCGAGGGGCTTTCCGACGACGAGCTGTCGGATCTGCAAAGCGCTTTCGTCGCTCATGACGGGATGCAATGCGGCTATTGCACCCCCGGCCAGATCTGCTCGGCGCTCGGCATGCTTGGCGAATTGTCCGAGGGCTGGCCCAGCCATGTGAGCGAAACACTTGACGGCCCGGTGCGCCCGACGCGCGAGGAGATCGCCGAGCGGATGAGCGGCAATCTCTGCCGCTGCTCCTGCTATCCGGGCATCAACGCCGCCATTCTGGAAACCGCGGAGGGCTCATGAGACCGTTCGACCTGACCCGCCCCGAAGAGTTGTCTGCCGCGTGCCGCGACACGAACGGCGAGAACGCTGCCTTCATCGCGGGCGGCACCAACCTGATCGACCTGATGAAGCTCGAGGTGGAAACGCCCGGTCATCTGACCGACATTTCCCGCCTCGGTCTCGACGGCATCGAGACGGACGCGCAGGGGCTCCGGATCGGCGCCACCGTGACCAATTCGGACCTTGCCGCCGATACGCGGGTGCGCGAAGGCTGGCCGGTTCTGTCGCGCGCCCTTCTGGCCGGCGCCTCGGGGCAGCTGCGCAACAAGGCCACCACCGGCGGCAACCTGCTGCAACGCACCCGCTGCCCCTATTTCTACGACACCGATACGGCCTGCAACAAACGCGCCCCCGGTAGCGGCTGCGCGGCGCTGAAGGGCGAGCAGCGTAACCACGCCATCCTCGGTACCTCAGATCATTGCATCGCGCTGCATCCCAGCGACATGGCGGTGGCGATGCGGGCGCTCGATGCCTCGGTGGAGCTGTGCGATGCGGAAGGCGAAAGCCGGCGCGTCGGGCTCGAGAAGTTCTACCGGCTGCCCGGCAAGACGCCCGAGCGCGAAACGCATCTGCGGCCGGGCGAACTGATCACCGCCGTACATCTGCCGAAGGCCGGGGGCGACCGGCAGGTCTATCGCAAGGTGCGCGACCGGGCCTCCTATGCCTTCGCGCTGGTTTCGGTCGCCGCCGTCCTGCGCATGAAGGGCGGGCGGATCGCCCATGCGGCGCTGGCGTTCGGCGGTCTGGGCACGCAGCCCTGGCGCGACCCGGAGGTCGATGCGTTGCTGGAGGGTGAGACGCCGTCGCAGGCACTTTTCGACAAGGCGGGCGAGGTGCTGATGCGCGACGCGGTGGTGCACGAGGGCACCGCCTTCAAGGTCCCGCTGGGCAAGCGAGTTCTGACCGCAGTTCTGAAAGAGGTGACGGCATGACGGAAGAGCTGAAGATCGACGGGCCCACGCAGGCCCGCCCGGAAGATGCGCATGCCCAGGGCGTGCTGAGCCGCGAGGCGGCCCGGCCCGACGGGCCGCTGAAGGTATCGGGCCGGGCCGCCTATGCCGCCGAATACCTGCCCGAGGGCGCGGCGCATGGCGTGCTCGTGCGTGCGCCGGGACGGGGCAAGGTGCGGCTGGCCAACCGGGCCGAGGTCGAGGCCATGCAGGGCGTGCTCTGCGTGCTTCACGACGACCGCATGGTGCGCAACGCGGCCCAGGGCACCGCAAACGAGGCGCCGGTTCAGGGCGTTGAATGGGCCGAATATGTGGGCCAGCCTGTGGCCCTTGTGGTGGCCGAGACACCGGAACAGGCCAGCCACGCCGCCGCCCGGCTGCGCGTCGAGGCGGGCGGCTCCAAGGGCGCCGTCACCCCCGGCGAGGGGGAGGTGACGGACGAGGATGTGACCACCTCCGAGACCGGCGATTTCGAGGCGGCGATGCGCGAGGGCGCGCAAACGCTCGACGCCACCTATACCACCCCCTCCCATGTCTCCGCCGCGATGGAGCCGCATGCGGCCATCGCCGAGTGGAAGGACGGGTGTCTGACCCTGCATTCGGCCTTGCAGATGTTGAAGTTCAACCGAAACGAGATCGCCGATTGCGTCGGCGTGGATCCCGGGAACGTGCGGGTACTGGCGCCCTATGTGGGCGGCGGTTTCGGCTCCAAGCTGGGTATCTCGGCCGAGGCGGTTGCCGCCGCGCTGGCGGCGCGCGATCTGGGTCGTCCGGTGCGGGTGGTGCAGACGCGCCGTCAGGTGTTCGAGGTGAACACCCGGCGGTCGGAAACGCGCCAGCGGATCCGGCTGGCAGCGGACAGGGACGGACGGCTGACCGGCCTCGGCCATGACGCACTCGCCTCGAACCTGCCCGGCGAGGACTTCGCCGAGCCGGTGCTGCAGGCCAGCCATTTCTCCTACGCCGCCCCCAACCGGCGGCTCCGGCAAAGCGCCGAACGGCTGTTCCGCCCCGCCTCCGGTTCCGTGCGGGCGCCGGGCGAAGCGGTGGGCGTGACCATGTTCGAGATCGCCATGGACGAGCTCGCTGAAAGCTGTGGAATCGACCCGGTGGAGTTCCGCCTGCGCAACATCCCCGAGACAGATCCCGAACGCGACGTGCCGTTTTCCTCCCACATGCTGGCCGAATGCCTGACCGAAGGCAGCCACCGCTTCGGCTGGGCAGACCGGCCGGCGGCGACCCGCCAGAGACAGGAGGGCGAATGGTGGATCGGAACCGGCATGGCCGCGGCCTTTCGCGTCAACCTGTTGATGGAGGCCGAGGCGCGGGTGCGCCTGTCGCCCGAGGGGGTCGTCGTGGAAACAGACATGACCGATATCGGCACCGGCACCTATTCTATCCTGACCCAGATCGCCGCAGAACGGCTGGGCCATCCGCCGGACCGGTGCGAGGTGCGACTGGGCGATACAGACTTTCCGCCGGGCTCGGGCGCCGGCGGGTCTGTCGGTGCGGCCTCGACCGGCACGGCGGTGTGGCTGGCCTGCACCGAGATCCGGCGGCAACTGGCCGAAGCGATGGGCTGCTCCGAGGCTGACCTCACACTGAAGGACGGCCGCGCCACCTGCGGCAACCGCAGCCTCGATATCGCCGAGGTGATCGGCGACGGGCCTTTGGAAGGGCATGGACATCTTCAGCCCGGCAAGGCGCTGAAGAAGGTCCGGCAATCCACTTTCGGCGCCCATTTCGCCGAGGTGGCGGTCAGCGACGTCACCGGCGAGGTGCGCGTGCGGCGGCTGGCGGGCACCTATGCGGCGGGGCGCATCCTCAACCCCCGAACGGCGCGCTCGCAATGCCATGGCGGCCTGACCTGGGGTATCGGCATGGCGCTGACCGAGGCGCTGGAACACGACCGACGCGACGGCCATGCGGTCAACCGAGATTTCGCCGAATACCACCTGCCGGTGAATGCCGATGTGCCCGATCTCGACGTGGAATTCGTCGAGGAGCGCGACGACTGGGCGGGACCGATGCAGGCCAAGGGGATCGGCGAGTTGAGCATCTGCGGCTCGGGTGCGGCGATCATCAACGCGATCCACCATGCCTGCGGGGTGCGGGTGCGCGACCTGCCGGCCACGCCCGACCGCGTGCTGGCCGGGCTGGCCTGAGCCGGAGACGGGACCGGCCGGCCCGGATCACCGGCCGGCCTTCGCCCGTTTCCGGCGATCCTCAGGACGCGGTCAGCACGTAGACGCCGGTTTCGTGCAGTTCCGCCGTCCAGCCGGTGGCGATGAGCAGCGTCGTCGTGTCCTCCTCGATCACTGCCGGCCCGACGATCCGGTCGCCCGCACCCAGCCTGTTGCCGTCATAGACAGGCGAGGATACCGGCGTCGCATCGCTCGACAGGATCAGGTCGCGCCGGCCCTTCTCGGCCGCCGCCAGCCCCTCGGAAGGTCCGAGTCTGGCCAGCGAAGGCTTGTCGATCCGGCCATAGATGGTGCTTTCCACATTCACCGCCTCCACCGAATTGTGCGGCTCGGAATAGGTGTAAAGCTCCTCGTGCCGCTTGTGGAACGCCTGCCGGACCTTCTCGAGATTGGCCTCGGATATTTCCATGTCGCCGATCTCGACCGTGCATTCGTGCACCTGACCCACATAGCGCATGTCGAGCGAGCGGTTGATGTCGATCCGGTCACGGGTGAAGCCGTCGCTTTCCAGATCGGCGATGCCGCGCTCCTCGATCCCGGCATAGGTGCGCGCAAGATCGGCCGCCACTTCGGCGCCCTCGATCCGGGCGGGGAAGGGGGCCATGTAGTTGTACTTCACATCCGAGATGATCTGGCCATAGGCGCAGAGCCCCGAAGCCAGTTTCGGGATCAGGATCTTGGCGATGCCCATCTCGGTGGCGAGCGCCGCGATATGGGCGCCGGTGGCCCCGCCCGCGCCCACCAGAACGAAATCGCGCGGGTCGTCGCCGCGTTCGACCGAGACGCGCCGGATGCCGTTGACCATGTTGGAATTGACGATCGTGTACATGCCGAAGGCTGCGCGCTCGACGCTGATGCCCAGCGGGTCGGCCACATGGGTCTTGATCGACGTCCGCGCGCGCTCGACATCCAGCGGAAGCTGCCCGCCGATCAGCCCCTCGGGGTTCAGATAACCCAGAACCAGGTTGGCATCCGACACCGTGGGCCGCTCGCCGCCCTGGCCGTAACAGGCCGGGCCCGGGTCGGCCCCGGCGCTTTCGGGGCCCATCTGCAACAGCCCCATCTCGTCGATATGGCCGATCGAGCCGCCGCCGGCGCCCAGCGTTTCCACCTGGATCATCGGCACGCCGATGCGATAGCGCAGGAAGTCGATGTTCTTGTTGATGTTGGTGACGCCGTTCTTCGTCAGGGTGATGTCGAAGGAGGTGCCGCCCATGTCGACGGTGATGATGTTGCGGTCGCCGAAGGGCTCGGCCACCTGCAGCCCGGCCTGCGGCGCCGAGGCGGGGCCGGAATTGATCGCATAGACCGAATGATCCGACAGCACGTCGCCGATGGCGAGCCCGCCGTTGGACTGGAAGAAGCGCACCGGGTTCTTTGCGCCCAGATCGCGGAAATACCCGTCGACCGCATCCACGTACTGGCGCAGGACGGGCCCGAGATAGGCGTTCACCACGGCGGTGGAGGTGCGGGTGTATTCACGCACCTGCGGATAAAGCTCGGAGCCCACGGTCAGCAGCGCGTCGGGCATCATCTCCTGCACGATGCGGGCGGCGCGGCGTTCGTGGTCGGGGTTGAGCACCGACCAGACGAAGGAGACGGCGACGGAGTCCACGCCCTCCTTGAGGAACAGCTCGCAGGC
>JAUIBJ010000097.1 GCA_030428025.1 Alphaproteobacteria bacterium | reverse complement strand
AGTGCTTTTCGCCCTGACGAGTTTGGCCACGCGGAGACAGAAATCGGGGCTGTCGATGGTGATCAGCAGATCTGGCCGGGCCTCGAGAACGGCCTCGGCGGTTTCGTGCAGGCGGCGGCGCAGATGCGGATATTGCTTCAGCACCTCGACCAGCCCATGCACGCTCAGGTCGTCCATCGAAAAGAGCGAGGTCAGGCCCTGCGACTGCATCAGCGGCCCGCCGACGCCCTCGAACTCCACCTCCGCAAGCGACTTGAGCCCCTCCATCAGCGCGGCGCCCAGCCGGTCGCCCGAGGCTTCGCCGGCGATCAGGAACACACGCATTCAGACATCCCGCGCCACAAGGAAAAGACCGGCATCACGCACGGCCTCGAGCGTGGCGTCGCGGTCGAGAATCATCACCCGCCCGGCGTCGATCACCACCCCCGCAAGGCCGGCCTCGGCCACGGCCTGCACGGTGCGGGGCCCGATCGTGGGCATGTCGATGCGCAGATCCTGCCCCTCTTTCGCAGCCTTGACATAGACGCCCTTGAAATTCCGGCGGTATTTCGGATCGGTCGCGGCCACGAAGCCAAGCAGCGCGTCAGTGCCCTGCACCGTTTCGATGCCAAGGCATTGACCGCCCGCCACCACACAGCCCTGGCCGATGTCGAGAGGCGAGATGCCGCGCAGGATCTCGGCCGCCCGGGCGATGTCGGCCTCGGCCGCCGCATCCGGCGCGGGCCCCACCGCAAGGCCGGCCTCGGCCACCAGCCCGGGCAGGACCTGATGCGCGCCGACGACGGAAAATCCCTGTTCTTCAAAGACATCTATGACGGTCCTCAGAAGGCCGTCATCGCCCTTCGAGAGCGCCTGCATCAGCCGCGGCGCCAGCGCCGTCATCTCCGCGTCGAACCGCGACGGGTCGAGCGCGGGCCGGGCCAGCGCCCCGGCAAAGACCATCCGCTCGACGCCGGCCGCCTTCATCGCCGCGAACAGCGCGCCGATCTCCTCCAGCCGGTGCCTCTCGGAGCCCTCTTCCAGCGCGCTCGGAATCCCCTCCAGCGTGATCACCATCGCGTCCGGATTCGCCCGGGCGATCGCCACCGGCAGGTGACCCGCGCAGGCGAGGATGGCCAGCCGCCCCGCCACCCGCTCAGGCCGGCCCTGGGGTCAGGAAGGAGCGGTCGCTGCCGGCGGTGACGAAATCGACGATCTGGCGCACATAGTCGCTTTCGGTCTCGTCCCCCAGCCGGCGGGCGCGTTCCTGAAAGCTGCCATCGCCCTGCGCCAGCATCTGGAACGCCGCGCGCAGCGCGGTGATGTCCTTGCGGGCCACGCCGCGCCGTTTCAGCCCGACGAGGTTGAGCCCGTGCAGCTCGCCCCGGGGCGCCTGCACCAGACCGTGGGGGATCACATCGTTGGTCACCATGGTGACCGCGCCCACGATGGCGCCCTGCCCGATGCGGACGAACTGATGCACGCCCGACAGCCCGCCGACGATCACGTCATCCTCGATGATGCAATGCCCCGCCAGCGCGGCGTTGTTGACGATGATCACCCGGTTGCCGATCTGCACGTCATGGGCCACGTGACAGCCGGCCATGTAGAGCCCGTCATCGCCCACGCGGGTCACGCCGCCGCCGCCCTCGGTGCCGATATTCATCGTCACATGCTCGCGGATGCGGTTGCGCGCGCCGATCACGAGGCTGGCCCTTTCGCCGCGATACTTCAGATCCTGCGGGATCTCGCCGATGCAGGCGAAGGGAAAGACCGTGCAGTCGGGGCCGATCTCGGTCTGTCCGGCAACGACCACATGGCTCTTGAGCCAGGTTCCGTCGCCCAGGCGGACGTCGGGGCCGACATGGCAGAACGGGCCGATGCGAACCCCCTGCCCCAGTTCGGCGCCCTCCTCGATCACGGCGCTCGGATGCACCTGCGTTTCAGGCCGCTCGCTCATCCGGCCTGCTCCCCTGCGAGGTCCAGCATGGCGGTGAACTCGGCCTGCGCGGCCAATTCGCCCGCCACCTCGGCGACACCCATGAATTTCCAGACCTTGCCGCCCGGGCGTCCGCGCACCGTCTCGACCTTCAGCTCCAGAACGTCGCCCGGGATCACCATGCGGCGGAACTTGCAGCTGTCGATGGACATGAAATAGATCAGGAACTCCTTGTCCTCCATGCCGAGCGCCGTGCCCACCATCACCGCCGCCGACTGCGCCATCGCCTCGACGATGGTGACCCCGGGCATGATCGGCTTGCCCGGGAAATGGCCCTGGAAATGGGGCTCGTTCATGGTGACGTTCTTGATCCCCCGGGCGCTCTGATAGCCGTCGATATCGACCACCCTGTCGACCAGCAGGAACGGATAGCGATGCGGGATGAGCCGCTGGATCAATTGGATATCCGCGGAACGCAGCGGCTCGGTCATGATCGGTCCTTTCCGTCGAAATCTGGCGCCTTGCTATCAAGCCCCCGCGTCGCGGGCAAGCGTCAGGCGCGGTCAGTCGGCCCCGGTGTCCTGGGTGCCGGGGGCCTCGGCAGGACGGCCGTCGCCGATCGCCCGGTCGATCCGGGCGATGGCCATGCCGGTCACGTCGACCGCCTCGGAGCGGAAAAGCACGGTGCGCCCGTCAAGCACCACCTCGGCGCCGGTGTCGCGCATGATGTCGGACAGAACCGGCTCGACCGTGCGCAGAAAGACCAGCGGCAGCCGTTCGCGGTCGCGTTCAAGGTCGAGCACCCGTCGTTCGCTGTCGCGGCGGATCTCCTGCACCTTGGCGTCGAAGGCGTCGGCCATTTCGCGGAATTCCTCGGGCGAGGTCTCTTCACGCAACTCGGTTAGGCGTTTCTCTTCCGCCTCAAGCTCGGCTTCCAGCTTGCGGTTCCGAGCGGCCAGCTTTTCGCGTTCCGCCTGATGATCGGCGACCATGCGTTGGCCGAGCCGGGTTGCCTCGAACAGCTGTTCGGGATCGAGGACCAGGATATCGCTCTGAACGACGCCCACGTCCTGCGCGTGCAGCGGCGCGGCCCCCAGGCAGAGCGCCCAGAGAGCCGCACGGAGCGGGCCCCGCAGACGGGTCACGGTCAGAAGTCCGTCCGCACCGAGAAGTCGAAGTTCCGCTCGACATCGCCCGGCTGTTTCTCGAGCGCATGGGAGAAGTCCATCCGGATCGGCCCGAAGGGCGATTCCCAGAACAGCGAGACCCCGACCACGTGGCGCGGTTCGAACCCGGTCGAGGCCACCCCGCCGCCGATGGTGTTGACCTTCCAGATCGAACCGATGTCGTAGAAGGCCCCGCCGGTGACGCCGAATTCCTCGGGCAGGCCCAGCGGGAACTCGGCCTCGAACTTGGCCGCCGCGAACATCTCGCCGCCCAGATGCTCGCCGAACTGGGTGGGCCCGAGGCCATTGGGCTCGAAGCCGCGGATGATCTTGTGGCTGAAGCGGTCGACGGCGCGGCTTTGCGGCAGGCCGCTGAAGTCGATCGCGCCGGCCTCGAGAATGCCGCGCAGCGTGACATCCTCGTGGAAGACCTTTGTTTCGCCGACCACGCGCATGGTGGTCTTCATGTATTCCTGGTCGCCTCCCAGCCCGGCATATTCGAAGGCCGTGTCGACCAGCACGCCGGCATTGGGATTGAGCCCGGTGTCGCGGCTGTCGAACTGATAGCGCAGACCGATGGCGCTGGCCCAGAGCCCGCCCAGGGCGGCTTCGGCCGCCAGCGTCGGCGAGATGCCGGCATAGTTGCCTTGGTCGGTATAGGAGGCGCTGTAATAGAGCGTCAGGCGCGAGCGCTCGGCCAGCGGGAAGGTAATGCCCGGGCGGAAGCTGGCATATTCGGTGTCGAACAGGCTGTTGTCGCTATCCGTCTGGATGTAGGAGGACGAGAAGGAGAAGGCCAAGTCACGTCCCAGGAAATAGGGCTCGATAAAATTGATGCTGTAGTTCGAGCGGTCGCCAGACAGCGACAGGCTGGCGGCCAGCGTCTGCCCGCGGCCAAGGAAGTTGCGTTCCTTGAAGCCCACCGAGATGCCGAGCCCGGCATCCGTCGAATAGCTGCCGCCGAAGGTGAGCGAGCCGGTAGTGGTTTCCTCCACATCCACGTCCACGACCACCTGATCGGGGCGCGAGCCTTCGCGGGCGTTCACCTCGGCGTCGCTGAAATAGCCAAGCGCGCGGATGCGTTCGGCGCTCTCGCGGATTTCGCGCGGGTTGAACGGGTCGCCCTCGACAGTGTTGAACTGGCGCCGGATCACGCGGTCGAGCGTGGTCGTGTTGCCCTCGATGTCGATCCGCTCGACGAAGACGCGCGGGCCGCGCACCAGCATGAATTCCACATCCAGCGTCAGCGCCCGATCATTGCGCGTGATTCGCGGCTCGACCCTCAGGAAGTCGATCCCCTTCTTGATCGCCAGCCGCTCCATCCGTGCGATGGAATTCTCCACCAGCGACGGCGAATAGACCACGCCGGGGCGGATCTTCAGGATGGCCTGGAAATCGTCCGGGTCGGCCTCGGGCACTTCGCTGACGGTTGTGATCTGGCCGAAGCGGAACTGCTGGCCCTCCTGAATGTTGAAGGTGACGAAATACGCGTCCCGCTCTCGCGCCAGTTCGGCATTGGTGCCGGTGACGCGGAAATCGACGTAGCCGCGCGACTGGTAGAAATCGGTCAGCACCTGCTCGTCGAAGGCCAGACGGTCCTCGACGAAGGTGTCGCGGTTGATGATCGCGCGCAGAAGACCGGCCTGCTTGCTCTCGACCACCCGGCGCAGGCGCCTGTCGGAATAGACCTCGTTGCCCACGAAGCTGATCCGCTGGATCTCGATGCCCTTGCCCTCGAAGATCTCGAAAACCAGATCGACGCGGTTCTCGCTACGGCGGATGATCTTGGGCGTCACGCGCGCCGCGACCCGCCCGTTCTGAACATAGGCCTGGGAAATGGCGGTCGCGTCCCGCTCGGCCTGGGCAGGGTTAAAGACCTGCCGCGATCGGCTCTGGACGATGCCGGAAAGGTCATCGTCCTTGATCTTGCGGTTCCCCTCGAAGGCGACTTGGTTGATGGTGGGGAATTCCGTCACCCGGATCACCAGCCGGCTGCCCTGCGGAATTATCTCGACCGTCTCGAACAGCCCGCTGTCGAGAACGCGCTGGTAAGCGTCGTTCAACTGCCCTGCCGAAACGGTCTCGCCGCGGGCGATGCCGGCATAGGTCAGGATCGTGCCCGGCTGAACCCGCTGGTTGCCCTCGATGGAAACGGAGGTGAATCGGTAGGTTTGCGCTTCGGCATCGTCGGGTGCCGCGAAACTGGCCAGAACAAGAGCTATGACGAAGAGGCCCTGGGCCAGGAAATTCAGTGGTGCACAGCGTGCTACGCGCACGTCTCGACGCGCTTTCAAGACATACATTTTCAAACCCAGTCAGACATCCCAGTATACGATGTCAGTAACTCTTATGGTTTGGCTTGTCAAAGCGCGTGTGGGCAGATTTTGTATGCGACGCCGTGCCGCTGACAAGAGAGGCCGTCTAGCGGGCGATTCGGGACGAATCGCGTGCCACTGCCTCCTTGCGTTTTTCGGGCCTTTTCCGCAGCTTCGTCGCGGCTGCGCCGGGCTGCTCAGAGCGAGCCGAGAAACGCTCCGGCCAGAAGCGCCACGACGATGGTTGCAAGATAGACCAGCCGATCCCGGTTGACGTCCATCAACAGGCCGATCCCGCGATAATTGACTTCGATCTGTTGCATGATGCTGCCTTGATCTCCCTTTCCTGCGGAAAGCGTGCCACGGCAATATGGCGGATTCCCGGACGGAATTGGGGCAAGATTCTGGCAGCCCCGTCAGCACCGGATCAGGGGCAGAAAAGGTCGTTGGTGAGCGCGAAGGCCATCACCCCCAGCACCAGCACCAACCCCACCGTCATCAGCACCCGCAGGATGGCATCGCTGGGCGGACGGCCGGTAACCGCTTCATACGCATAGAAAACCAGATGGCCACCATCCAGAACCGGAATCGGGAAGAGGTTCAGCAGCCCCACCGCGGTGGACAGGACGGCGATGAACCAGATGAAGCTGCCCACTCCTTGGCTGGCCATGGCGCCCGACACCTCGGCGATGCCGATGGGGCCGGACATGTTGCAGCTGCTGATGGCGCCGGTGACCATATGATAGAGCCCCGAGATCGAGCTGGTGATCACCCGCCAGACCTGGGCCACGCCGTCGAAAATCGCCGCGACGGGCCCAAGCGTCTCGGTCGCCGGTTCGAAGGCCAGACCGCCGGCGATGCCGATCCGCCAGTGGGTCTCGAAGCCACCCTCCTCCTGCGGCTCGTCCACCCGGCGCGGCGCCAGCGCGAAATCCAGAAGCTGCCCGTCGCGCCAGACCTTCAGTTCCAGCACCCTGCCGTCAGAGGATTCGACCACCTCCTTTAGTTGCGAAAAAGCCACGATCGGATCGCCATCGACAGCGACGATCACATCGCCCTGCTTGAGGTCGATGTCGTAGGCCGCCGATTTCGGCGCCAACTGCACCACATGGGGGGGCATAGGATAAGGCCCCTGCACGGTGATCAGATCGCCTGCGCGGCGCACCTCGTAGTCGAGAAGCGCCTCGCGCGGCAGCGCCTCGACGAAATCGTCGAAGGCGCCGGGCTCCTCGGCATCGCGCCGCGGGACCGGCTGGCCGGCGATGCGCACCAGTTCGTCCCCCGGCTGAAGCGTGACGCCCTCGACCGGCAGGTCGGTCAGCTTGCCCACCGTCAGCGGCTCGACCGCCTTGCCCTGCACCATCATCACCGCGGCGAAGACGACAATCGACAGCACGAAGTTGAAGACCGGGCCCGCCGCCACCGTGGCGGCCCTCGCCCAGAGCGGCGCGCCCAGCATGGTGTGGCGCCTCTGGTCGGCGCTGAGGGTTTCGAAATCGTCGCTCGCCGTGCCGCTGGCGGCGTTGGCGTCGCCCATGAACTTCACATAGCCGCCGAAGGGCAGCAGAGCGAGCTGCCAGCGGGTGCCGTGGCGGTCGGTGCGGGCCCAGAGCACCGGGCCGAACCCCAGCGAGAAGACATCCGCCTTGATCCCGCACCAGCGTCCGACGATGTAATGGCCGTATTCATGGATCGCCACGATCACCGACAGGGCCACCACGAAGGCCAGGATCGTCATGAACACGCCGCCGAACTGGGGAATCAGGGAAATCGGGTCCACTCGTCACTCCTAACCGTTTCTGTCCGTCACCACCGCGTCGGCGCATTGTCTGGCAAGGTGGTCAGCCTCGAGCACGGTTTCAAGCGTCGGCCGATCGGATGTGCCGCCGGACTCCGGCACGAGACGGTTCAGAACCTCCTCGACGACGGGGCTCATATCGCAGAAACCGATATGCCCGGCAATGAAGTGATCGAGCGCGCGTTCCTTGGCCGCGTTGAAGATCGCGCCGGCCAGCCCGCGCGCCGCCATCACCTCTCGCGCGAGCCTGAGCGCGGGGTAGCGGCGCATGTCGGGGGCGCGAAAGCTGAGCTGGGCGACAGCGGCCAGATCGAGCTGATCGATGGGCAGCGCATGCCGCTCGGGCCAATACATGGCATGGCCCACGGCATGGCGCATGTCGGGCGGTCCCACATGCGCCATCATTGCCCCATCGCAGAAGCCCACCAGCGCATGGACCAGCGATTCGGGGTGGATCACCACCTCGATCTGCTCAGGTTGAAAACCGAAAAATTCCCGCGCTTCAATCATTTCCAGGGCCTTGTTGAACATCGACGCGCTGTCGATGGTGATCCGCTGGCCCATGTCCCAGTTGGGGTGCGTCGCGGCCTCGTCCGGAGTGGCGGCGGCCAGATCCTCCAGCGGCCAGTCGCGGAAGGCGCCGCCGCTCGCGGTCAGGATGACCCGGCTCACCGCCGCCGAATCCTCGCCCCGCAGGGCCTGGAAGATCGCCGAATGCTCGCTGTCCACCGGCAGGATGCGCGCCCCGTGCTTGCGCGCGGCCCCCATCACCAACGGCCCGGCGGCGACCAGAGTTTCCTTGTTGGCCAGCGCCAGCGTCGCCCCCTGTTCGATCGCCGCCAGTCCGGGCCGCAGCCCCGCCGCGCCCACGATGGCCGACATCACCCATTGCGCAGGCCTCGCGGCGGCCTCGATCACGGCTTCGCGCCCGGCCGCGGCCTCCACGTCGCTGCCCTCGAGCGCCGCGCGCAGATCCTCGAGCCGGTCCTCATGCGCGGTCACCGCCAGTTCCGCCCCGAGCGAGATCGCATCGGAGGCGAGCCGCGCCACGTTCTGGCCGCCGGTCAGCGCCACGACCTGGAACGTGCCCGGGTCGCGGCGCACCAGATCGATGGTGTTCTGCCCGACCGAACCGGTCGCACCGAGAATGGATATGCGTTTCATCCGCCCGAAGACACCAGATTGAAGGACCACAGGACAAGCGTGACCGCCGCGCCCCCCATAAGACCGTCGAACCGGTCGAACACGCCGCCATGGCCGGGAATGAGCGCCGAACTATCCTTGACGCCGGCGCGACGTTTGATGGCGCTTTCGGCGATGTCGCCCAGTTGGCTGACCAGCGAGACCAGTACCGAGATGGGGATCAGCGCCGCCCCCGCACCGGTCGCCCCGGCAAAGACCGCGCCGACAACCGCCGCCGCCACCCAGCCGGCGGCGGTGCCGCTCCAGGTCTTCTTGGGGCTGATGCGGGGCCAGAATTTCGGCCCGCCCAGGCTGCGGCCGGCGAAATAGCCGGCCACGTCGGTCGCCACCACCACCGCCACCAGCCAGAGGACCCAGACGAGCCCCGCCTCGAGCCGCAGCAGAAGGACGGCGAAACAGGCAAGAATGATCCAGACCGCCACCCCCAGATAGAGCGGCTTGTCACGCCCTG
>JAUIBJ010000096.1 GCA_030428025.1 Alphaproteobacteria bacterium | reverse complement strand
GAAGATTGGTGGCCATGTTTCTGTTCCTCTTTACTAAGACACTGATGTTAAGGGCCGGCAGAGACCTGACCCGGGACTTGCATTAGCGAATTGGTAACCGAGCGGCACGCGGCCGGCAAACAGATCATTCCGTATGTTGAAATCAGTCGGGAATTGCGGCGAGATCGGGAAACATTCCCGGCAAATTCCGGGCCATTGCCATCACGGTTTCGACACAATCGCGTTGCCGCAACCGGGTGGTTCCCCTGGAAAACAGGCGAATCGCCACCGCCTGATCGGTCTCGGTCAGAAGCCGCACGCAAAAGGTGCCCAGTGGCGCGTTCCAGATATAGCCCTGGTACTGGGCCTGCCGGTATCGATCCAGAAAATCGGGCTCGACCTGTGCGCCCCGGCCCCTCTCGCGCAGAGTGCGCGCGGTGATGCGGGTGACCTCGACGGGATCGAAATGCGACAGCAGCACCGAGACCAGATCGCTTTCCAGAAACTCGGTGTCGGGCTCCTGATCGGGGGTGGTCGTCTCGACGATCCGGACCGGACCTTCGGGGGACAAGACCGCGATTTCGCACTGAATTCTGCGATGCTTGAGGGCGCGATCCACCGCTTCCGAGATCGCGTCGATCCCCGGTGGGCTGAAGAACGCGCCCTGCAGCCTGTCGCGCAGCCCGGCGGTGACGATCACATGCATCTTGCCGAGTTGGTAGCGGATGAAGCCCTGGTCGATCAGGGCGTGAATGGCCCGGTGCACGGCAGTGCGCCCCAGCCCGCTGAGATCTGTCAGCCGCTGCGGCGAGACCGGCCCGTATTCCAGCACCAGGCTCAGGATCAGAAGCGCCCTCCCGGCCGAACCCGAGACCGGCGTCGGCGCCGGGGCGGATTTCTCCCTCCGGCTCACCCTTGCCGGACCTTTGCCCCAGTTTCGCCGGAAATGGCCGGCGCGCGCATCGTGTCCGCCTCGGCGACAAATCCGGCAGCGGCCGGGGCTGGGGCCTGCCCGCTCATGTCGCGGCCATCGGACGGGCAGGCGCCGATGGGCGTGTGTCGTCATAGGTGCGGTCGGCGATGGAATGGGCCGCGATCTCGCGCTTGAGCGCATCTAGAAACAGCGTCTCGGCCCGGCTCGGCCGGCTTGCGGGGTTGGTGACCACATAGATGTCCACCGCAGGCGGGCTGTCATAGGGCGGCAGTCGCCAGAGCGTGCCGTTGTCCAGATCCTGCCGGACCACATGGATCGGCAGCGGTCCGATCCCCAACCCGCAGGAGATCAGCCGCCGCACCTCTTCCAGATGGGTCGAGCGGCCGACGATGTTGTGGTCGAGCCCGTGATCGCGCCGGAAGATCGCCACCGGGCGCAGCGCGTCGTCCATGCTGTCGGTCTCGAAGGAGACGCCGGCACAGCCGCGCAGATCGCTGACATCCAGGTCGCGCCGGCCGAAAAGCGGGTGCGGCGGCCCGCAGAAGAAGCCGAAATATTCGCGATAGATGAGCTCGTAATCCAGCTTGGCCAACCGCCGGTTGACCAGGCAGATCCCCAGCGGCGCCGCCTTTTCCAGCACGTCGCGCATCACGTTGCGGCTGGTATCGACGCGGATTTCGATCGTCACCTCCGGATAGGCGCGGTGAAACATGCTGATCGTCTGGTCGAGGATCGGGGTGACAACATGGCTGGCCAGCAGAATCTCCACATGCCCAGTCATTTCCTTCGAAGCCGAGTAGGCGAGCTTTTCCAGTTGCGAGATCGAGCCGTAGATCTCGGTGCATTCGCGATAAAGCTCGCGCCCCGCCGCGGTCAACCGGAAGGCGCCGCCGCCCCGTTCGATGAGCCGACCGCCGATATGCGCCTCAAGCCGCCCCAGCGCGGCGCTGACCGTGGGCTGACGCCGCAGAAGCCGCGTGGCCGCCGCAGTGATGCCGCCCTCCTCGACAATCACAACGAAGGTGCGCAGGAGGTTCCAATCCAGATTGGTGACGAACTTGTCGGCCTGTCCCAGCGCGCAATTCCCCTTTCAAATCGGTGCCCCATAGATTTGGTCTATGGGGCGAATAGGTATTATCAATTTGAGGCAATTTGGCGCGGGCTGCAATAGTCCCGGGGCGGGCTCGGTAAAAAATAGAGCCGGAACCAACGGGAGATATTTCGATGACAACTTTCAGACTGCTGACCGCAACCGCGGTCGGTGCGCTTGTGACTGCCAGTGCCGCCCTCGCGGCTGACTGCCCCATCAAGATCGGTGGCATCGCGCCGCTGTCGGCCCCCGGCACAGTGGTGGGCGGCGAGGCCATGCGTGAGGCGATGCTGATCGCCCAGGAAGACATCAATGCCGCCGGCGGCGTGCTTGGCTGCGACATCGAGGTGGTGATCGGCGATTCCGAGGGGCTGCCGGAAAAGGGCGCCGCGCTGATGGAGAAGTTCATCACCCAGGATGGCGTCGTGGCCGTGGGCGGGGGGTATCACAGCTCGGTCGGCGTGGCGTCGAAGGACGTGGCCCAGCGGCTGGAAACGCCCGTGGTCTTCGCCGAGACCTGGAACGACACCATCACCGGGGACAAACAGAAGTACATTTTCCGCATCGCGCCGCTCAGCTCCTGGGCCTCGGCCACGATCTGGCAGTTCGCCCTGACCGTCCCGGGCGTGGAAAAGGTGGCGATCCTGACCGAAAACACCGACTACGGCATTCCCGCCTCGGAGGAAACGGCGCGCGGGCTTGAAAGCGGCGGTGTCGAAAGCGTGACGTTCTCGGTCGATATCGGCACGCAGGATTATGCGGGCATCGTCCAGCGCATCAAGGCCGAGAACCCCGACATGATCATCACGCTGGTCACCGGTGAGGCTGCCTACAACTTCACCCAGCAGGCGGCGGACGCGGGCATCGGGCCGCTTGACCTGCCCTTCGTCACCGGCCAGGACGCGCTGGAATCCGGCGCCTACTGGGAAAACGTGCCTGACGGGCAGTATGCCTTCGTTCAGCGCATCGGCGTTCCGGAAACGGAATTCACCGACAAGGGCCGGGAATTCGCCGCCAAATACAAGGAGCGGATGAACAAGTCGGACGTGGAAAGCTACGCGATGGAAGCCTACGACTCGATCGCGATCATCGCGCAGGCCATCGAGGAGGCGGGCTCGACCGAGGCGGATGCCATCGTCACCGCGCTGGAAGGCATCGAACATAACGGTACGCTGGGCAAGATCTACTTCCCCTACGGCACCGGCAAGGATCCGTCGGCAGACGGCAAGGGCGACGAGTGGTGGCACCAGTGGCCCGATCCCGCCCTGACCATGATCCAGTATCAGGAGGAAGGTCAGGATTCGACCGGCGCCGCGATCGTCTATCCGGACGCCTACAAGACGGCCGATCCGGTTTTCGTGAACCAGTGATCCGGTAACCATTTCCCCGGGCGCCGGCTGTCGGCGCCCGGGTTGCTCACTGCTATCGGCAGCCGGCGAAGAATCCGGCGCGGAACGGGGGACACCGTGGAATTTCCTTTGCTCTTCTGGGGCGTGCTGGCCTGGATGATATTCTGGGCCGTTGCCGGAGCCATCCTGATCAAGCGCCGCTATCTGGCGCAAGATCTGGATACCTCGAATGCCAGTTTCATCGGTGCCATGTCGGGGGCCGCACTTGGCCCTGTGGGGCTTGCGGCGGTCTGGGCCAGAACGCCCAAATCCTCGGGCTACCTCACGACGGCGCTGGGCCTTCTGACTGTCCTGATCGTCGCCGTCACCTTCAGCTTCGCCGATCCCGACAATATCTGCGTCACCTCCGGCGGCTTCGTCGCCTCGCAATTCGTCAACGGGCTGATCATCGGCATCATCTACGGCTTCATGGCGCTGGGTCTGTCACTGATCTTTTCGATCCTCGGTGTTGTCAGCTTCGCGCATGGCGAGTTCTACATGATCGGCGGGATGGTCGTCTATTTCGTCACCGCCGTCTTCCTGCCGGGGATCAACCCGCTGATGGGGGTTCTGGCAGCCTGCGCCACGGCCTTTGCCATTGGTGCGATCTTCGAGCGGCTGATGCTGACGCCGATGTATCACGGCAAGATCGACCGGCCGATCGAGTATGGCATTCTGGCGACCTTCGGGCTGGCCTTCACGCTGCAATATTTCGTGCAGGCGCTGGTGGGCGCCAACCCGGTAAAGGCGCAGCGCTTCATCGAGTTTCCGCGCTGGCGCTTCCCGGCCGAAGCCGATCCGATCTGGATCAAGACAAGCCGGGGCAGCATGACGCTGTTCGAACAGGTCACCATTTCCAGCCCGCGCTTCACCGCCGCGCTGACCTGCATCCTGGTACTTCTGGCGCTTCTGTACCTGCTGCACCGCACCTGGACCGGCAAGGCGCTGCGCGCCGTCAGCCAGGACCGCGAGGCCGCCGCCATCGCCGGCATCAAGCCCGACACGATGAACATGCTGGCCTTCGCCCTGGGCGGCATGATCGCGGCGCTGGCCGGCGCGCTGCTGGTGCAGGCCTTTTCCTGGTTGCCGCAGGTGGGGGCGATCCCCGCCATGCGCTCCTTCGTGATCGTCGTGCTGGGCGGTTTGGGCTCGCTTCCGGGCGCCTTCCTCGGCGGCATCATGGTGGGCATGGTCGAGGCTGCCGGCACCGGCTGCGTGCCCGACCCGCAGAAGGCCGCGAGCTACATCCCCGCCTATGGCATGATCGTGCTGACGCTGACGCTGCTGCTGCGACCCACCGGCATGTTCGGCCGCCGCTTCGCCAGCGGCGCGCATGGCCAGTTCTGAGGGGGGCGGCGCGATGACCAAGCAGATCCCCAATATCGCCGGCGTGATTGTCCTTCTCTTCCTCGCCGCTTTCCCGCTGGTCTATGGCGCGGCGGATTACGACTATATCATGCACATCATGATCACCGCCTTCTTCTATGCCATCCTGGCGGCGAGTTGGTCGATGCTGTCGGGCTATGCCGGGCAGTTCTCCTTCGGGCATATGGGCTTCATGGCCATCGGCGCCTACACGACCGGGCTGCTGTGCCACTACATCTACCTCTCGCCCGAGCCGACGGGACTGTGTACGGAGACGCCGTTCTTCGGCCAGTGGCTGGTGGTGGTCAACCCGATCGGGGTGACCTCTACGACGCTGACGCAGGACTGTCTGCGCCAGGCGATGGACGCCTGGGGCGGCCGCGTTGAGGTGACGCGCATGCCGGTGCCGCTGGGTATCCTGATGGGCACGATCATGGGTGCAATCGCGGGCTTTCTGGTGGGGATGCTGGTGCTGCGACTGCGGGCGGCCTATCTGGCGCTCTTCACCCTGGGTTTCTCGGAAATCCTGAAGGCCACGATCTCGGCCGAGATCGACATCACCCGCGGGCAGGCGGGGCTGGAACTGCCGCCGCTCTATCCCGACGGCGTCACCCTCTTCGGCACCTATTTCGAACCCACCGACAAGCTGCCGCCCTATTACACGATGCTGGCGCTGCTGCTGGCCTGCCTCGGCATCCTGGCCTGGCTTGCGCATTCGCGCTTCGGTCTCTTCGTGCGCGCCCTGCGCGAGGATCAGGACGCCGCCGCGGCCCTTGGGGTGAACACCACCCGCTACAAGGTGCTGGTCTTCACCATCACCTGCGCCATGGCCGCGGCCGCGGGCGCCGTGCAGGGCCATTACGTGCAGATCATCACCCCCAACCTGCTGTTCCTGTTGCAGATGAGCCTTGTGGTGGCGATGGCGGTGATCGGCGGCATCGAAAATTTCGTCGCCGCCGCCATCGGCGCGATCATCCTGCAGGTCCTGCTGGAACTCTTGCGCAACAGTTTCGTCATCGGCGGGATCGAGGTGGACATGACCATCTGGCGGCTGGTCTTCTTCGGCCTGTTGCTGATGATCACGCTGAGGTTCTTCCGCAACGGGCTGATTGCTCCGCTCATTGCGTATTTCGGCCGCGTCGGCGTGGCCGAGGAAACCGTGGCCAAGCGTGCCTCGACCCTGACCGGCCCGGGCGGCGGCCCGCACAGAACGGAGGCACCGGATTGATACATCTCAAGGTCAGCAACCTGCACAAGCAGTTCGGCGGGCTGCACGTTCTGAAAGGCGTCAGTTTCGAGGTGAACGGGCCCGAACTGATCGGCCTGATCGGGCCGAACGGTGCCGGCAAGACGACGATGACCAACATCCTCGACGGGGCGATCAAGCCGTCCTCGGGCACGGTCTATCTGAACGATGAGCGGATCGACCAACTGCCGCCCTTCGAGGTGGCCCGCGCCGGGCTGGGCCGCACCTTTCAGGTGACGCGCTCCTTCCGGCGAATGACGGTGCTGGAAAACCTTTACGTGCCGGCGCTGGCCATGGGCCATGCTCACGGCAAGGCGCGGCTGCGCGAGAAGGCGATGGAGGTGCTTGAGTTCCTGACCATCGACCATCTGCGCAACGAATTCGCGCAGGCGCTTTCCGGCGGGCAGCAGAAGCTTCTGGAACTGGGCCGGCTGTTGATGCTCAACCCCGACGTGATCATCCTCGACGAGCCCTTCGCCGGGGTCCATCCGAAGCTGATGGAGGTGATCTATGCCTATATCCGCCGGGTCAATGACGAGGGCAAGGCTATCATCCTGATCAGCCACCAGATGGATTCGATCTTCTCGCTCAGCGAGCGGCTTCTGGTGCTGAATTTCGGCGACCTGATCGCCGACGGCCCGCCCGAGGACGTCAAGAACGACCCCGCCGTGATCGAGGCCTATCTGGGCGCCGAGGAGGAGGAGACGGCATGAGCGAACCGGCCACCGTTCTCGAGATGAAGAACCTTTCGGTTGGGTATTACCGCGATCTCAACATCCTAAGCGACCTCGACATCAAGGCGCGGCAGGGGCAGATCACCACCATCCTGGGCGCCAACGGCGTGGGCAAATCGACCGCGCTCAAGGCGGCCTTCGGCTTTCTTACCCCCAATCAGGGCGACATCCTGCTCGACGGCGAGTCGATCCTCGACATCCCGCCGCACGAGAAGATCCTCAAGGGTTTGGCCTACATCCCGCAGCAACCCGGCGTCTTCAAGGACATGACGGTTGAGGAAAACCTGGAACTGGGAGGCTGGACCTTCCGGCGCGATCGTCGCCAGGTCCGCCAGAAGGTCGAGGCCAATTACGAGCGCTTCCCGGCCCTGCGCGACAAGCGCAAACAGGTCACAGGCGAGCTGTCGGGCGGGCAGCAGCGCATGGTCGAGATCGGACGCACGCTGATGTCCGAGCCGAAGATGCTGCTGGTGGACGAGCCCACGGCGGGCCTGTCGAAGATGCTGGCCGAAGAAGTCTACGAGATGCTCACCGACCTCGCGAAGAAGGACAAGCTGACGATCCTGCTGGTCGATCAGGAGATCCGCCACGCGCTCAAGATCGCCGATTATGTCTATGTGCTGGAACTGGGCCGCAACAAGTTCGAGGGCCCGGCCAGCGAATTCGACGATCTGGAAAAGGCCTTCTGGGTGGCCTGAGACATGGACGGGCAGGGCAGGAGCCATCTTTTCTACCAGTCCCGGCAACGGCGCCCGCGCTTGAGACGGGCCGAAGGCGTCTATGTCTGGGACGTGGACGGCAAGCGCTATCTCGACGGGTCGTCGGGGGCGATGGTCAGCAATATCGGCCATTCCAACCCCCATGTGCTGGCGGCGATGCGCCGGCAGATGGAGGTGGCCACCTTCGGCTACCGGCTGCATTTCGAGACCGAGCCGGGCGAGGCGCTGGCCGCCAAGGTGGCGGGGCTGGCACCGGAGGGGCTGGACCGGGTCTTCTTCGTCTCTGGCGGTTCGGAGGCGGTGGAAAGCGCGATCAAGCTCGCCCGGCAGTACAAGCTGGCGGCGGGCGAGGCGCAGCGCTGGAAGGTGATCTCGCGCTTCCCCTCCTATCACGGCTGCACGCTGGGGGCGCTGGCGCTGACGGGCTATGCGCCGATGACCGCGCCCTTCGATCCGATGATGCGGCCCATGCCCAAGATCCCCGCGCCGCGCGCCTATCTCGACGGGCTCGACCCAGCCGATCCTGAGACGGGACGGCACTACGCCGACATGCTGGAAGCACGGATACTGGAAGAGGGGCCTGAGACGGTGCTGGCCTTCATCCACGAGCCGGTGGGCGGCGCCTCGACAGGCTGTCTGGTGCCGCCCGAGGGCTACATGGCCCGCATCCGCGAGATCTGCGACCGCCACGGCGTGCTGCTTATCCATGACGAGGTGATCTCGGGCGGGGGGCGCACCGGCACCTTCTTCGCCGCCGACAACTGGGGTGTGGCGCCCGATATCGCGGTGCTGTCGAAGGGGTTCGGCGCGGGTTACATGCCATTGGGCGCGGTGGTGGCGCATGAGGAAATCGTCGAGGCGGTGCTGGAGAAGGGTGGCTTCATCCACGGCTTCACCTATGCCGGCAATCCGCTGGCCTGCGCCGCGGGCCTAGCCGTGATCGAGGAGATCGAGCGGCAGGGGATGATGGGCAACGCGCTGGAGGTGGGCACCCGGCTGGGCGCGCGGCTCAAGGCGCTGATGAACCGCTATCCGATCATCGGCGATGTGCGAGGCATGGGGATGCTGCAGGCCTTCGAGCTGGTCTCGGACCGCGCCACGATGGAGCCGCTGCCCAAGGAGACGAATGCCTATGACCGGCTGGTCGAAGCCGCCTATGACGAGGGGCTGATCATCTATTCCCGCCGCACGCGCGGCGGCTATTCGGGAGATCACTTCCTTGTCGCGCCTCCGATGATCACCACCGAAGAACAGGTGGACGAGATCATCGGAAAACTGACCCGCGCTCTCGACCGGTTCTGCGACGAGGCGGGACTGTGAGCGCGCGCCTTCTTCTGGCCCGTTCGCCCAGGTGGATCTGTCGGATGCCTCCGGCGGGGATATTTCCGGCCAGAAGAAGACAGGGACAGCCCGGCATT
>JAUIBJ010000095.1 GCA_030428025.1 Alphaproteobacteria bacterium | reverse complement strand
AAGCCGGGGGGCCACCTTGCGGGCGATATGGGCGCCGAGGATGGAATGGTCTTCGTCGCGCCCCTTGCCGATGTCGTGGAGCAGGAGCGCCACATAGAGCACCCGCCGGTTCACCCCCTCGTCGAGGATGGCCGAGGCCACGGGCAGCGCCTCCTCCAGTTCGTGCCGCTCGATCTTGTCGAGCTGGCTGATGCACTGGATGATATGCTCATCGACCGTGTAGCTGTGGTACATGTTGAACTGCATCATCGCCCGGATCGGCTCGAACTCCGGCAGGAAGGCCGAGAGCACCCCGAGCTCGTTCATCCGCCGGAGCGCGCGTTCCGGGTTGCCGTGCTTGAGCAGCAGGTCGAGGAACAGCTTCTGCGCCTTGGGATCGTTGCGCATGGAGTCGTCGATGAGGCGAAGATTGGCTGTAACCAGCCGCATCGCATCCGGGTGGATCAGAAGCCCGGTGCGCAGGCCTTCCTCGAAGAGCCGCAACAGGTTGAGCCGGTCGGCGAGGAACGTCGTCTCGTCGACGATGGCCAGCCGGCCATGAACCTCCCGATAATTCTCCTTCAGCTTGCGGCGGCGCTTGAAGAGGCGCTGAAGGAGCGGTTCGGATTTCACATGCGAGGCTTCCAGCTTGGTCAGGAAGATCCGGGTCAGTTCGCCCACCGCGGTGGCGTGGCGGAAATAGTCCTGCATGAAATGTTCAACCGCGCGGCGGCCGGGCGTTTCGCGATAATTCATCCGCGCCGCCACCTCGACCTGCAAGTCGAAGGTCAGCTGTTCGGTGGCCCGCCCGGTGATCAGATGCAGGTGACAGCGCACTGCCCAGAGGAAGTTATGCGCGTTGGCGAAGGTGCTGAACTCCTCCTCGGTGAACATGCCGAGGCTGACCAGTTCGGCCACGTCGTCCACGTGGTGCAGGTACTTGGCCACCCAGAACAGGCATTGCAGGTCGCGCAGGCCCCCCTTTCCTTCCTTCACGTTCGGCTCGACCATATAGCGCACGCCCTGCTTTTCGTGCCGGACGCCGCGCTCGGCGAGCTTGGCCTCGATGAACTCCCGCGCGGTGCCTTCGAAAAGCTCTTCACGCAGGCGCCGGCGCAGGGTTTCGCCCAACTCGAAATCTCCGAAAAGGAACCGCTTTTCCAGAAGCGCGGTGCGGATGGTGAAATCTTCAGCTCCGAGGCGCAGACAGTCGCGCACCGTGCGGCTGGAATGGCCGACCTTCAGGCGCAGGTCCCAAAGGATGTAGAGCGTGCTCTCGATCACGCTCTCGGCCCAGGGGGTGATCTTGTAGGGGGTCAGGAAAAGCAGGTCGACATCGGAAAAGGGCGCCATCTCGCCCCGGCCGTAGCCGCCCACACCGAAAACGGCGATGCGCTCCGAATCGGTGGGGGTGGAGAGGGGGTGCAGATACTCGGTGGCGACACTGAGCGCGGTGTGGACCACGCAATCGGTCAGCCAGCAATAGGCGTGTGTGGTGGCGCCGGCGGCGAAGGGCTTGGTCGAGAAAGCCTCGGCGATCACCTGTCGTCCGCTCTTGAGCGCGCGGGACAGGAGCGCGACGGTCTGCTTTCGCTGTTCTGCCGGGTCGCCGGCGGCTCTGGCAAGGGCTGCGGCGACCGCGTCGCGGACGGCATCTTCATCAAAGACCTGATCCGCCGGGCAGATCAGGTCTGGAGGGGAGGGCATGTCTTTCATGTCCGGCCTTTCAGCGCGGTCAGAACCCCGCGCCTTCGAAGCTCTGCGGTGCCGGGCTGATCACCGTCACCTTCCTGTCCTGAATGGTGGCCACCGCCAGTGCCCGCTGATTGGTGCCGTCGGGAAGCAGCCGGAAAACCCCGTTCACGCCCTGAAACCCGGCCGCCTGGGTCAGCGACTCGCGGCTCAGCGCGGTTCGCCCGCCGGAGGTGGCCAGCGCGCCCACCGCGGCGATCCCGTCATAGGCGAGGCCGGCCAGGGCATGCGGCGCGCTGCCATAGGCGGCCGAGAATCGGCTCTGGAACTGGGCGCTGCGCTGCGGGTCGGGCAGGGCGAACCAGCCGCCCTGAACGCCGGGCAGCTCCAGCGTCTGCGGCGGCGTGTCCCACCGGGCCAGCCCGATATACTGGATCGTGTCGCGCCCGAGGCCGCGTTCCGGCAGCATCTGTGTGAAGAGCGGAAGGGCGCCCGCGGTATTGGCGGTGAAGAAAATCGCGTTTGCCTGATTGGTCTCGGCGGCGGTCTTGACCTTCGGCACCGCCGCGATCACCCCCTGTTGCGAGAATTCGTAGGTGACGCTGCCGGCGGGAACGGCGGCGTTGCGGGCGATGGCCTGCTCGATCGCCTGACGGCCCAGCCGGCCGGCCAGGTTGTTGGCGGAGACGGACAGGATGCGTTCCTTGCCCTGGCCTGCGGCGAAGCTCACCAGACGGCTGGCGGTGCTGTCGAAGGTCTGACCGAGGATGAAGAGGTTGCCGCCAGCGATGGTGGGATTGTTCGAGAAGGCCAGCACGTTGACCCCCTGTCCGGCCACCGCCAGAGCCGCGGCATTGGCCGATTCCGCATGCAGCGGCCCGATGATGATCTTCGCCCCCTCCGAAACGGCGGCGACCGCCGCTTCGCGCGCCTTTTCGGCATTGCCGGCGGTGCCGTAAACCCGCAGATCGACCTGAACGCCGGACAGGTCCGACACCGCCATGCGGGCGGCGTTTTCCAGATCGCGGGCCAGTTTCTGCTCGTTGGCATCGGCCGATCCGTGCGGCACCAGAAGCGCGACCGGCACCGGGGCGGACGGGTTGATGGAGGGCCCGCTGCCGACGATCGGCATGCCCCCGCAGGCGGCGACGAACAGGACCGGAAGCAGAAAAACAGGGCGAATGAACAACTTGCGAAGCGTGGCGAAAACGGCAAACATGAAGGCTGTGCGCTCCTTATCGACGGCGGGGCAGGCGCCCGCGCGGGGTTCGGGCCGATAATAGACGTCACGCAGGAGGGGTCCAGAGGTGAATCCGGTCGAATCGAAACTGACGCCGGGCCTCTACCTGATCGCGACGCCCATCGGTGCGGCGCGCGACATCACGCTGCGGGCGCTGGACATTCTGGCTGCAGCGGATGTTCTGGCGGCCGAGGACACGCGCAGCCTGCGCAAGCTCATGGATATCCACGGCGTGGCGCTGGGGGAGCGCCTGCTTATCAGCTATCACGACCACAACGCCATCAAGGTGCGTCCGCGGCTCATTGCGGCGCTTGAGGCGGGGAAATCAGTGGTTTACGCTTCAGAGGCCGGCACGCCGATGATTTCCGATCCTGGCTACGACCTGGCCCGCGCGACGGTGGCGGCGGGGCACATGCTGATCTCGGCGCCGGGGCCCTCGGCGGCGGTGACGGCGCTGACGCTGTCGGGTCTGCCGGCGGAGCGGTTCTTTTTCGCAGGCTTCCTGCCCAACAGTTCGACCAAGCGGAAATCCGCGATCCGGGAGCTGGCGAAGGTGCCGGGCACGCTGATCTTGTACGAATCGCCCAGGCGCACGGCGGCGATGCTGAAGGATGCGGCGGAGGTTCTGGGCGGCGACCGGCCGGCGGCGCTTTGTCGGGAACTCACGAAGAAATTCGAGGAGGTGCTGCGCGGGACGCTGGCGGAACTGGCGGAACAGGCGGCGGAACGGACGCTCAAGGGCGAGATCGTGGTGCTGGTGGGGCAGGGTGATTCGGGAAACGTTAGGGAAATTGATATCGACCGGGCGTTGCAGACGGCGCTGGAAGGGCATTCGGTGCGGGATGCGGCGGATATGGTCGCGGCAGAGCTGGGGCTGAAACGGCGGCCGGTCTATCAGCGGGCGCTGGAACTGGCGAAAGGTGCGGAATGACGACGCATTCAAGAATGGATCGGGCCGAGGCGGTCGCGGAGGGCCCTCTGTCAGCCGATGGCGCGGCACGGGCGAAACGGCGGCGGGGCCGGCGGGCCTATCTGTCGGGGCTCAGCGCCGAACGGGCGGTGGCGCAGGCCTATGACCGGCGCGGCGCCGACCTTCTGGACACCCGCTGGCGCGGGCAGGGTGGCGAGATAGACCTGATCTTTCTGGAAGATGGCGTCTATGTCTTCTGCGAGGTGAAGCAGGCGCGTTCCTTCGGCGCGGCGGCGGAACGGCTCCGCCCCGATCAGATGCGCCGTATCCACGCGGCGGCGTCGGAATATCTGGCCCACACCCCCATGGGGCAGCTTTCCGACGTGCGATTCGACCTCGCGGCGGTCGACGGTCAGGGCAGAGTCGAGCTTCGCGAGGCGGCCTTCAGCCATTTCTGATTTGCAACCCCCGGCCCTTTGGCGCATGTAAAGGCTGCACGGACATTGCCGGGGAGCCCCATGAAAATCGCCTTTCAGATGGACCCGATCGGCCCGATCGACATCGCCGCCGACAGCACCTTCCGGCTGGCCGAGGAGGCACAGGCGCGGGGGCACGAGCTGTTCTACTACACGCCCGACAGGCTGGCCTATAACCAGGGACGGGTCGAGGCTTGGGGCTGGCCGCTGACGGTGCGGCGGGTCAAGGGAGATCATTTCAGCCTTGGCGAAGCGCGGCTCTTCGATCTGTCGGAGATGGATGTGGTCTGGCTCAGGCAGGACCCGCCCTTCGACATGTTCTACATCACCACAACCCACCTGTTGCAGCGGCTTGCGCCCGGCACGCTGGTGGTGAACGATCCCTTCTGGGTGCGCAACTTTCCCGAAAAGCTGCTGATCCTCGATTTCCCCGAACTGATGCCGCCCACGGCCATCGCCCGCGATCTGGACAGGATCAAGGCATTCCGGGCCGAGCATGGCGACATCATCCTCAAGCCGCTTTACGGCAACGGTGGCGCCGGTGTCTTTCACCTGCCCGAAAGCGACCGCAACCTCGCCTCGCTGCACGAGCTTTTCACCGGCTTCAGCCGCGAGCCGCTCATCGCGCAGAAATACCTGCCCGAGATCAAGAACGGCGACAAGCGGGTGATCCTGGTGGATGGCGAGCCGGTGGGGGCGATCAACCGCATCCCCGGCGAGGGCGAGACGCGGTCGAACATGCATGTGGGCGGCCGGCCCGAGAAGGTGGCGCTGAGTGACCGCGACCGCGAGATCTGCCGCGTCATCGGCCCGCGCCTGCGAGAGAAGGGGCAGGTCTTTGTCGGAATCGACGTGATCGGCACCTATCTTACGGAGATCAACGTGACCTCGCCCACCGGCATTCAGGAGCTGGAGCGGTTTGACGAGATCAATGTTGCCGAAATGATCTGGGAGGCGATCGAGGCGAAGCGGGGGTGAGCCTCGCGCGGCATATCCTCAACCCCTGGCTGCGTCTGACCGAAAAGCCGATGCTGCGCCGCGCGGACGACCCGCAGGCCCTTCGCCGCTCCTTCGAACGCCGCACGCGGCTGTTTTTCCATGGACCCTTCGGCACGCGATATACGCGGGAAAGGCTGGGCGGGGTGCCGGTGCAATGGGCGAGGGCGCGCGGGGTGACGCGCGAAGCCGCCCCGCTCATCCTGCATTTCCACGGCGGCGGCTATGTCTTCGGCTCCTCCACCACCCATCGCGCCATGCTCGCCCGGCTGTCGCATCTGACGGGCCTGCCGGCCTGCCTGCCCGATTACCGGCTTGCGCCCGAGCACCCCTTTCCGGCGGCGCTGGAGGATGCCCGCGCCGTCTGGCAGGACGTGGCCCGACGGCCCGGCGGGGTGATCCTGGGCGGGGACAGTGCCGGCGGCGGGCTGTCACTGGCGCTTCTGGCCGAAATCCTTGCCGAGAGCGGGCCGCGGCCGCTTGGGCTTTTCGCCTTCTCGCCCCTGACGGACATGACCTATTCGGGGGAAAGCGTGCAGGCCAATGCGGGGGCGGACGTGCTGCTGCCCGCCGATCGGGTGGGAGAGATCGCCGGGATGTATCTCGGCGACGCCGACCCGGCCGATCCGCGCGCCTCGCCGCTGTTCGCCGGGTTCACCGGTGCGCCGCCTGTCTGGCTGACGGCGAGCGATGCCGAGATTCTGCTCGACGACACGCGCCGCATGGCCCGACATCTTGAGGCCGAGGGCGTGGCGGTGACGACCCGAATCGCCCACGACCTGCCGCATGTCTGGCCGTTCTTTCACGGTCTGTTGCCCGAGGCGCGAGCGACACTTCGCCGGTTGGCCGGCTGGATCAGCTCCCTTTCACCGCGCTCAGACGATAGCTGACCGCCTCGGCCACATGCGGGCGGCGGACTTCTTCGGAGCCGTCGAGATCGGCGATCGTGCGGGCCACGCGCAGCACCCGGTGATAGCCCCGCGCCGACAGGCCGAAGCGGTCGGCCACCCGGTTGAGCAGTTCGCGTCCCTCGGCGTCGGGCGTGGCGATCCGGGTCAGCACCTCGCCTTCGGCATCGGCGTTGAGATGCATGTCTGGCCGATCTCGGAACCGTGCCTCCTGCACCGCCCGTGCCGCCTGCACTCGGGCTGCGACGGTGGCGGAGCTTTCCCCCGAGGCGGGCAGGTCGAGATCGGTATAGGGCACCGGTGGCACCTCGACGCGCAGATCGAACCGGTCCATCAGGGGACCGGAGATGCGGTTCATGTAATCCTCACCGCAGGCGGGCGCGCGGGCGCAGGCGCGGGCCGGGTCGGGCAGATAGCCGCATTTGCAGGGGTTGGCGGCGGCCACCAGCATGAAACGGCAGGGGTATTTCACATGGGCATTGGCGCGGGCGACCACCACCTCGCCCGTCTCGATGGGCTGGCGCAGGGTTTCCAGAACCTGACGGGTGAATTCGGGAAATTCGTCCATGAAGAGCACGCCGTTATGCGCAAGGCTTATTTCGCCTGGCGAGGCGCGGCGGCCGCCTCCGACGATGGCGGCCATCGAGGCGGTGTGGTGCGGCTCGCGGAAGGGGCGGGCGCGGCTGATACCGCCTTCCTTGATCAGGCCAGCCAGCGAATGGATCATCGAGGTTTCAAGCGCCTCGCGCGCCGAGAGTGGGGGCAGAAGGCCGGGCAGGCGCGCGGCGAGCATCGATTTGCCCGAGCCGGGTGTGCCTACCATCATCAGGTGGTGCCGCCCGGCGGCGGCGATCTCCAGCGCGCGTTTGGCGCGTTCCTGTCCTTTCACATCCGACAGGTCGCGCCCCGCGGCTTCGGCCAGCACCTCGCCCGGCTCGGCCGGGGCAAGGGGCGACTGGCCGGTATAGTGGCGCACCACATCGGCAAGCGTAGCCGCACCGATCACCTGTGCCGCCCCCACCCAGGCGGCTTCGGGGCCCGAGCCTTTGGGACAGAGAAGCGTGCGGTCGGCCTCGGCTGCCGACATGGCGGCGGGCAGGGCGCCGATCACCGGCAAGAGCGAGCCGTCGAGCGAAAGCTCGCCCAGGGAACAGGTGCCCTCGACGGCGTCGGCCGGGATGATCTCGAGCGCTGCCAGCAGGGCCAGCGCGATGGGCAGGTCGAAATGGCTGCCTTCCTTGGGCATGTCGGCGGGGGAGAGGTTTATGGTGATCCGCTTGGACGGAAGAGCGATGGCCATGGAGGTAAGCGCCGTACGCACCCGGTCGCGCGCCTCGGTCACCGCCTTGTCGGGCAGGCCGACGAGCGAAAAGCCGGGCATGCCGGCGGTGATGGCGCATTGCACCTCGACCGGTTTGGCCTCGACCCCTTCGAACGCGACCGTATAGGCGCGGGCGACCATCGCGCATCCTCTGCACTGTCAGAATTGGTTAACAAGGTGGGGCGGAATGGTTGAGGAAGCGTTAACGGGCGCGCGGGCGCGAGCCGAGGTGGCTCAACGGGAGCGGCTGCATGAAGCCCCGCCCTTGCATCGCCCCCCGGGGCTATGGCAGGTGCGGCCCCCAAACGCGAATCCCCGGCCGAAGGAGCGCCCCATGACGACCCTGAGCCTGCGCCACAATCAGGAACGCGATCTGGCCCCGCTTGCGGGGCTTTTGCAGGACGAGGCCGATCTGGCCCTGGTGAATCCTCATGCGCGGTATCCGTTCGACGAGGGCGAATGGCGGATGCGCTGGCTGCAGGAGGTGGACGACGAATCCTTCTACCTGCTCGACGGAGACGGGCGCGAGGTGGGATTTTTCGCCCTGCGCGTGGGCGTCGGGCCGGAAGTGCGACACCTGACCTATGTGTTTGTCATGGAGGAGATGCGCGGCGGTACGGGAGAGGAACTGGCCCGGCTGGCCGAAGAGGCGGCGCGCGGCCTAGGCGCGCTCAGCATCACCCTGAAGGTGGAACTGGACAACGAACCGGCGCTGAACCTCTATCGGAAGTCGGGTTATGAGGAACTGTCGCGCCGCGGCGGCATGGCCACGATGCGGCGCGACCTGGAGGCCGGCTAGACCCGCTCGATGGCGATGGCCGTGCCCTCGCCGCCGCCGATGCAGATGGCCGCCACGCCGCGTTTAAGCCCGCGTTTTTCCAGAGCATTGAGCAGCGTCACCATGATTCGCGCGCCGCTCGCGCCGATCGGATGGCCAAGCGCGCAGGCCCCGCCGTTCACGTTCACCTTATCGCGGGGCAGGCCCATTTCGTGCATGAAGGCCATCGGCACCACGGCGAAGGCCTCGTTCACCTCCCAAAGGTCCACATCGTCTATCGACCAGCCGATCTTCTTCAAAAGCTTCTGTGCCGCCGGCACCGGCGCGGTGGTGAACCAGCCCGGCGCCTGGGCGTGGCTGGCATGGCCGAGAATGCGGGCGCGAATGGCTAGCCCCCGCGCCTCCACCGCCTCGCGCGAGGCCAGAACCAGTGCCGCCGCCCCGTCCGAGATCGAGGAGGAATTGGCGGGCGTCACCGTTCCGTCCTTGCGGAAGGCCGGCTTGAGCTGCGGGATCTTCTCGGGCCGCGCCTTGCCGGGCTGTTCGTCTTCCGAAACCGTCACCTCGCCCTTGC
>JAUIBJ010000779.1 GCA_030428025.1 Alphaproteobacteria bacterium | reverse complement strand
AACGGGCGGGCGAGCGGGAGGTTCTGTCCTTCGACATGGGCGGCACCACCGCCAAGCTGTGCCTGATCGACGGGTTTCGCCCGCAAAGCGCCCGCAAGTTCGAGATCGCCCGCGCCGAACGCTTCATCAAGGGTTCCGGCATGCCTGTGCGCATCCCGGTGCTGGAGATGATCGAGATCGGCGCGGGCGGCGGCTCCATCGCCTCGGTCGACCGGCTGGGCCGCGTGCAGGTGGGCCCCGAAAGCGCCGGGAGCGAGCCGGGGCCGGCCGGGTTCGCCAAGGGCGGAAGCGATCCCACCGTCACCGACGCCGATATCCTTCAGGGCCTGATCGACCCGGAGAGCTTTGCGGAAGGGCGGTTGAGAATAGACACTGATCTGGCCGAAAATGCGGTTTTCTCCACTGTCGGAAAGAAGCTGAACCTGACGGCCAAGCAGGCCGCCGCCGGCATCAGCGAGATCGTCGACGAGGCCATGGCCGGCGCGGGGCGGATGCATGCGGTGGAATCGGGCAAGGACCTGGGCCAGCGCACCATGATCGCCTTTGGCGGCAATGGCCCGCTGCATGCCACCCGCGTCGCCCGGCGCGCGGGCGTGGGCCGCATCCTCGTCCCGCGCGATCCGGGCGTCGGTTCGGCAGTGGGCTTTCTTTTCGCACCCGTTTCGTTCGAGATCGTCCGCAGCCGCTATGCCACGCTGGACGGGCTGGACACGGACGGGCTCAACCGCTTCTTCGACGCGATGATCGCCGAGGCGGACGCGGTGGTGCGCGCGGGCGCGCCCGAGGGCGGTCTGACCCGCACGCGCTCGGCCTTCATGCGCTATCACGGGCAGGGACATGAGATCGAGATCGCCCTGCCCGACCGGGCCCTCACACCGGAAGACCTGCCCGCCCTGCGCGCCGGGTTCGAGGCGGAATACCGCCGGCAATTCGCGCGTTCGGTGCCCGGCATGGTGATTGAAATTCTCAACTGGGCGGTGCGGGTGGCCACCGCGGAGACCCCCGCCGGAACGGTGCCGGAGGCCCCCCCGATCAAGGCACCTCGCCCGGCCCGCCAGCGCGAGATTTTCTGCGAGGTCACGGGCGCCACGCGATCCGCCAATCTCTACCACCGCTCGGCACTGGCTCCGGGGCAGGCCGTTCCAGGCCCCGCACTGATCGTCGAGCCGCAGACCACCACCTATGTCAGCGCCGGTTTCACCGCAACGGTGGACGGCGACGGCACGCTCGTTCTCACCCGGCAGGAGGGCTGACCCATGACCGACATTCCCCAAACCCGCCTTCAGGTGATGTGGAACCGCCTGCTCGCCGTCGTCGAGGAGCAGGGTCAGGCGCTCATCCGCGCGGCCTTCAGCCCGATCGTGCGCGAAAGCGGCGACATCTCGGCCGGCATTTTCGATATCCGGGGCCGGATGCTGGCCCAGGCCGTCACCGGAACGCCCGGCCATATCAACACCATGGCCGAGGCGGTGCGGCACCTGCTCGACCGTTTCCCGACGCAAGCCATGCAGCCGGGCGACATCTACATGACCAACGACCCCTGGCTTGCCTCGGGCCATCTGAACGATTTCCTGCTGATGCAACCCGCCTTTCACCAGGGCCGCGTGGTGGGTTTCACCTCCTGCACCTCGCATCTGGCCGATCTGGGCGGTCAGGGGATGGGGCCCGAGGGGTCGGACGTCTTTGACGAGGGGCTTCTGATCCCGCCCTGCAAGCTGGTCGAGGGCGGCGAGGTGAACGCGCTTCTGATGGAAATCGTCAAGGCCAACTCGCGCGAACCCATCGCCAACGAGGGCGACA
>JAUIBJ010000778.1 GCA_030428025.1 Alphaproteobacteria bacterium | reverse complement strand
GCGCGATCGCGGGGCCGATGGTCGAGGCGGACCTGAGGACGATCTATCTGCATGACCTGACGATCTTCGGCTGTACGCACCAGTCGCGCGATACCTTCGCGGAACTCGCGGCGATCATCAATTCCGGTGCGGTGCGCCCACTTGTCTCAAAGACTTACCCCCTGCGCGACATTGCCGCCGCGCAGGACGACCTTCAGTCGGGCAGATATCCCGGCAAAATCGTGCTCATCCCCTAGGAGAAGACTTCCATGACCCAGCTTCCCGCAAAGGCCCGCGTCGTCATCATCGGCGGCGGCGTCGTCGGCTGCTCGGTGGCCTATCACCTGACCAAGCTCGGCTGGAAGGATGTCGTCCTGCTGGAACGCAAGCAGCTGACCTGCGGCACGACCTGGCACGCGGCGGGTCTGATCGGCCAGCTGCGCGCTTCGGCCAACATGACCAAGCTCGCGAAATACTCCGCCGATCTCTATGGCGGGCTGGAAGCCGAGACCGGGCTTGCGACCGGGTTCAAGCAGGTCGGTTCCATCTCGGTCGCGCTGACCGAGGCGCGGAAAGAGGAACTCTTTCGCGGTGCCTCCATGGCGCGTGCCTTTGGCGTACCGGTGGAGGAACTGTCGCCGCAGGAGGTCAAGGACCGTTACCAGCATCTGAACATCGAGGGCGTCAAGGCCGGGGTCTGGCTGCCCACCGATGGTCAGGGCGACCCGGCAAACATCGCGTTGGCACTCGCCAAGGGCGCCCGCCAGCGCGGCGCGGTCGTGGCCGAGGGCGTCAAGGTGACGGGCATCAAGGTCGAAGGCCGCCGGGCGAAGTCGGTGTCATGGGCGCAGGGGGAAGAACAGGGCGTGATCGAAGCCGATCACATCGTCAACTGCGCGGGCATGTGGGGCCACGCGGTTGGCCGCATGGCGGGCGTCAACGTGCCGCTGCATGCCTGCGAGCATTTCTACATCGTGACCGAGGCGATCCCCGGCCTGACCCAGATGCCGGTCCTGCGGGTGCCGGACGAATGCGCCTATTACAAGGAAGACGCCGGCAAATACCTGCTGGGCGCGTTCGAACCCAACGCCAAGCCCTGGGGCATGAACGGGATTTCCGACGATTTCTGCTTTGACCAGTTGCCCGAGGATTTCGACCATTTCGAGCCGATCCTCGAACGCGCGGTGGAGCGTCTGCCGATGCTGGCCGAGGCGGGCATCCACACCTTCTTCAACGGCCCGGAAAGCTTCACGCCGGATGACGCCTACAATCTCGGCCTGTCGCTGGAAGTGGACAATTTCTGGGTCGCGGCTGGCTTCAACTCCATCGGCATCCAGTCTGCCGGCGGCGCGGGCATGGCCTTGGCCGAATGGATGGAGACCGGCGAGAAACCCTTCGACCTCGGCGACGTCGATGTCAGCCGCAACCAGCCCTTCCAGGGCAACAGGCACTACCTCTTCGAACGCTCGAAAGAGACGCTGGGCCTGCTTTACGCCGACCACTACCCCTACCGTCAGAAGGCGACCGCACGCGGCGTACGCCGGACGCCCTTCCACGCCCATCTTGAGGCGAATGGCGCGGTCTTTGGTGAGATCGGCGGCTGGGAACGCGCGAACTGGTTCGCGGAGGAAGGTCAGGCGCGGGAGTACCAGTATAGCTGGGGGCCGCAGAACTGGTTTTCCAATCAGGCGGCCGAGCATAAGGCGGTCCGCACCAATGTCGGCATGTACGACATTTCCTCCTTCGGCAAGATCCGGGTCGAGGGCCGGGATGCCGAGGCTTACCTCAACCATATCTCTGGCGCCGACATGTCGGTGGCGC
>JAUIBJ010000777.1 GCA_030428025.1 Alphaproteobacteria bacterium | reverse complement strand
GCGCTGATTGCCCCGTCCCCCTATGCCGACAGCCTGTTCGAACTGCCTCCCTGGCTCGTTATGGCGAAGTGACGCGGTGCCTTACACCTCTGGCAGGAGCGGACCCAGACAGCGGCCGCCCACCACGTGGAAATGCAGATGCGGCACCTCCTGAACCCCGTCCTCGCCGGCATTGGTAACGATGCGGTAACCAGTGCCCGAGGCCCCGGGCGCCAGCCGCCGGAACGCCACCACCTTGGCCAGCATGTCGAAAAGATCGGCCCGTTCCACCATCGAGGCTTCGGCACTGAAATGGTCGAAATTCACGTAAGTGCCCTTCGGGATCACCAGCACATGGCAGGGCGCCTGCGGGCGGATGTCCTCGAAGGCGAGGCTGTGCTCGGACTCCAGCACCACCTTCGCCGGCAGTTCGTGCCGAAGGATCTTCGCGAACACGTTGTCGGGATCGTATCGGTACGCCATCCTCGTCTCCGCCCTGTGGATGCCGCCGCCCCCCGGGCAGAAGGGCGGGCGGCACGGGTCAGTATTGCGGCACCTCGTGGCCCATGACGTCGCACAGGATGGCCGTGTCGCAATAATGCTTGTAGCTCTTCAGCATCCCGTCTTTCGCCGTCCAGAAATGCACCGTTTCCATTTCCAGATCCTTGCCCGTCGCCAGCCCGCGCGAGCGGTATTTGCCGGTCACGATGAGGTTTTCGTCATCGATTTCGATGAAGCGGTCGGTATCGACCGCCCAGCCATCGAAATGGGCACCGAAATCCTCGAAGAACTTGTTGACCGCCGGCAGGCCCTTGTGGACCCCGCCATAGGCAAAGCCCTTCATGATATCCAATTCGAAATCCTCGGCGAAGATCTCCGAGAAATCCCCCTCTGCGCCGTTGACGATTTCATAGAAGCGATCGGCAAGGTCGCGTATGGTCCGCGTCATCTGTTTTCCTCCCTGAGAATAAAAAAAGCCGCCGCAACCCGTCGGGGTTTGCGGAGGCTTCGTTGCCTCGGAAACGACTCGCGCCACTGCGGTCAATCCAAGCTGGGCCAGCGCCACGGAGGCGCTGCCTTGCGAAGGCTAGGCAGATCGTCCGTACATGTCAATATGGCGCCGTTATTGGCAAACCGGCCGGGCCGTGCTACCAGAGTCCCGTCTCACCGGACGAACCGCGACAACGGCGTCGCATCCCGGCCCCGGCCCCCGATGCCTGCAGATGGTCGGCAAAACCCGCCGAAAACAGCCGGAATTCCGCACATGTACACGCAACCCTTCGTTAGTATGCTGACGAGATGACGAATGACTCTTGGCGCGTTGGCGTCCTATTTTCCCGCACCGGCCCGACAGCGGCCGCCGAGACAGCCCTGCTGAACGGCACGCGTCTGGCCATCGACAAGGTGAATGCCGCCGGCGGCGTCCGGGGCAGGCCCATTGAGCCGGTAGAGATGGACCCGGCCTCGGACGAGGCCCGCTATCGCGAGCTATCGCGGCAGATGACCGAGGAAGCGGGCATTTCGGTAATCTTCGGCGGCTACACCTCGGCCGGGCGCAAGGCGATGATCCCCAGCGTCGAACGCACCGACAGCCTGTTGTTCTATCCCACCTTCCACGAAGGCTTCGAATATTCCGACCATGTCTTCTATTTCGGCGCCTGCCCCAACCAGTACACCGTGCAGCTTGTCGAACACTTGATCCGCGAGGTCGGCAGCGCCTTTTATCTGGTCGGGGCGAATTACGTCTTTCCGCGCGAGAGCAACCGCATCGTCAGGGAACTGCTGACGCAGGCGGGGGGCAAGGTGCTGGGCGAGCGCTATCT
>JAUIBJ010000776.1 GCA_030428025.1 Alphaproteobacteria bacterium | reverse complement strand
CGGCGATTGCGTATACGCCGCCCACCTACCTGATCACGTGCGGTCGTGGCGGAATTGGTAGACGCGCAGCGTTGAGGTCGCTGTGGGGTAACACCCGTGGAAGTTCGAGTCTTCTCGACCGCACCATCACCAGCTTCTTTCCTCTCGATCGTTTCCGGTTCGCCCGTGGCAAAATGCCGGGGCCGGGGCCGTTCCGTGTGCAAGGATCGCCGGTGCGCCAAACTGGCGCTTGGTTTGTCGGCGGTTTTTGTGCATTCCGGACAGGAAGGGGCTATGTCCCCGCCGCAGGAACACGCAGGGAGGGAAGCGAATGGATTTTTCGATCAGGCCGGAGATCGGAGCCTTGCTGGAGCGGGTCAAGGCCATGGTGCGCGACGAGATCGCGCCGATGGAGGCGGAATATCACGCCGAGATCGGCAAGGGCGACCGCTGGCAGTATACCGAGCGGCAGGCGGAGATCCTCGAAGGGCTCAAGGCGCGGGCCAAGGCGGCGGGCCTTTGGAACTTCTGGCTGACAGACAGCGCGCGGGGTTTCGGCCTGACCACGGTGGAATACGCCCATTTCGCCGAGGAGATGGGCAAGACGCCGATGGGGGCCGAAGTCTTCAACTGCAACGCGCCCGACACCGGCAACATGGAAGTGTTCGAGCGCTACGGCAGCGAAGAGATGAAGGCGCGCTGGCTTGCCCCGCTACTGGAGGGCGAGATCCGCAGCGCCTATCTGATGACCGAGCCACAGGTGGCCAGTTCGGACGCGACAAATATCGAGATGTCCTGCGTGCGCGACGGCGACACCTATGTGCTGAACGGCGAGAAATGGTGGGCTACCGGCGCGGGCGATCCGCGCTGCGCGGTCTATATCGTGATGGTGAGGACAGGGGGCGAGGAGACCCCCAAGCACCGGCGCCATTCCATGATCGTTGTGCCCGCGGATACGGCCGGCATCGAAAAGCTGCGGCCGATGCAGGTCTACGGGCACGACGATGCGCCGCACGGGCACATGCATCTTCGCTTTACGGATGTGCGGGTGCCAGCGGAGAACATGCTGGTGGCCGAAGGGCACGGGTTCGAGATCGCGCAGGGACGGCTGGGGCCGGGACGGATCCACCACTGCATGCGTGCTATCGGACAGGCCGAAGCGGCGCTGGCGATGATGTGCCGCCGGGCGCTGGAGCGGGAGGCCTTCGGCAAGCCGCTTTATCAGCTGGGCGCGAATTACGACATCATCGCCGAGGCCCGGATGGAGATCGAGCAGGCCCGGCTGCTGTGCCTGAAGGCCGCCTGGATGATGGACCGGGGCGATGCGCGCGCCGCGGCGCCGTGGATTCACCAGATCAAGGTGGTGGCCCCTCGGGTGGCGCTGAAGGTGGTGGACGAAGCGGTGCAGATGTTCGGCGGGCAGGGCGTGAGCCAGGACGTGCCGCTTTCAGCGATGTGGACGCATCTGCGCACGCTCCGGCTGGCCGACGGGCCGGACGCGGTGCATCGCCGGCAGGTGGCACGGGACGAACTGCGCAAGCATACTCAGCGGAGGCTGTAGGCTGGAAGGCGGTGCCGTTCAGTCGGGTTCAGCCATTGCGCTCGCCAGCCCCATCGGCACCGCAAAAGAGGTCGTAGACAACCTCCAGCACCTTCCGGGGGCGGTCGTCTGCGAGGCTGTAATAGATCGTCTTGCCCTCTCGGCGGGGCACCACCAGCCCTTCGATGCGCAGGCGCGACAATTGCTGCGACACCGCCGCCTGGCGGGCCGAGAGCAGTTGCTCCAGCTCGGTCACCGATTTTTCGCCGCTCACCAGGTGGCA
>JAUIBJ010000775.1 GCA_030428025.1 Alphaproteobacteria bacterium | reverse complement strand
GAGGGCAATGCGGATCTGGTCGAGGTCTGGCGCGCCTTCGATGCCGACAATGAGGCCCGTGTGGCGGTGATCACCGGCGCCGGCACCGATGCCTTCTGCGCCGGCGCCGATCTCAAGACCTACACGATGAAATACGCCACCACGCCGGCGCCCGAGTTTCGGCGGAAATACACCAACGGCCCCGGTTTCGGCGGCATCACCCGGGGCATGGATATCCACAAGCCCATCGTCGCCGCGGTCAACGGCTATGCAATCTCCGGCGGGTTCGAACTGGCACTGGCCTGCGACATCCGCTTTGCCGCGCCCAATGCCCAGTTTGCCCTGCAGGAGGCCAAATGGGGCTTTCACGCCTGCGACGGCGGGCTGATCCGCCTGCCGCAGATCGTAGGGCTGGGCCATGCGATGGAGATCATCCTGTCGGGCGACCGCGTCGATTGCGAAACGGGCTATCGGATGGGGCTGGTCAACCGGATCGTGCCGCAGGAGGATCTGGTGGCCAGCGCGATGGACTATGCCGCGATGCTGGCGTCGCGCTCGCCGCTTTGTCACCAGTTCGCCAAGGAAGTGATGAAGCGCACCGTGGGCATGCCCATGGACGAGGCGCTGAGGCTGGAATCCCGATCGTTCTACGATTTCGGCCTGACCGAGGATCTGGACGAGGGGACAACGGCCTTTCGGGAAAAGAGGCCGGCCCGGTTTCAGGGGAAATAACGAGGGGGGGCGGGGCCACCGCGGGTCGCCGCCATTGAAGACAACAGAGAGGAGAGAACACTCATGTCGCGCCTACCAGTCGTTCGCAAACCCAGCGAGGATGAATTCGCCGAGATCGCCGCCGATCTGGGCTTTTCGATGACCGCGGAGGATATCGCATCCTTCGCCGGCATCGCCGCCGGCGTCATCGACAGCTACAACCAGCTGGACGAGATGGTTCCGCCGAAACTGCCGGTGAAATACCCGCGCACGCCCGGTCATCAGCCCCAGCCGGAAGACAACCCGCTCTCGGCCTGGGCCTGGCGCTGCGAGGTCAAGGGCGCGTCCTCGGGCCCGCTTTCGGGCAAGAAGATCGCACTCAAGGACAACATCTCGCTGGCCGGGGTGCCGATGAGCAACGGCACCAACGTTCTGGAAGGCTTCGTGCCGGATATCGACGCCACCATAGTCACCCGCATCCTTGACGCAGGCGGCACCATCACCGGCAAGTCGGCCAATACCTATCTGTGCTTCGACGGCGGCAGCGCAACCACCGCCACCGGCATGGTCGAGAATCCCCACAAGCCGGGCCACACCGCCGGCGGCTCGTCCTCGGGCAGCGGCGCGTTGGTGGCCAATGGCGAGGTCGATATGGCCATCGGCGGCGATCAGGGCGGCTCGATCCGCATTCCGGCCTGCTGGTGCGGCATATACGGGCTGAAGCCCACCCACGGGCTGGTGCCCTATACCGGCGTCTTCCCGATCGAACAGTCGATCGACCATGTCGGACCCATGGCCAGCACCGTCGAGAACCTGGCCACACTTCTGAACGTCATCGCCGGCGAGGACGGTTATGACCCGCGCCAGCGCAATGTGGTGACACATGATTACGTCAAGGCGCTCACGGGCGGGCTGAAGGGCCTCAAGATCGGCGTGGTCGAGGAAGGCTTCAACCATCCCAACAGCGAGGGCGTGGTCGACAAGACAGTCAACGCCGCCATAGAGAAGATGCAGGGCAAGGGTGCCGAAGTCGACCGGGTGTCGATGCCCATGCACCTGGCAGGCCCCGCGATCTGGGGCGGCATCGCCAACGAGGGCGCCGCATCGCAGATG
>JAUIBJ010000094.1 GCA_030428025.1 Alphaproteobacteria bacterium | reverse complement strand
AGCTTGTCGGAATGCATGTGCTGATGCTGTGAGATCATCACGTCCGGGTCGGCCGGGCTGATCGGCGAATAGGCCCCGTCGCCGCCGCGCGGATCGGGGATCTGGTTCCAGTCGGGGCTGCCGGTAAAGACGATGGTGCCGTTGTCCTGCGTGCCGGCGGTCATCAGCGTCGGGTCATTCTCGGCGGCATCGAGGTCGTAAAGCTCCATCGCCCGCAGGTCGGTGTTGCGGTGGGTGCAACTGTCGGCCCCTTTCTGCACGGTGCAACGCCACACGCCCCCGTCGCCGGTCACGTAGAAGACGGCGTCGTCGCTCGGGTCGAAAACCATCCCGTGCTGATCGTCATGTGGTGGCCAGAGCGCCACCGCCGCTGGCTTGGCGTCGTCGAAATCCATCTTGAAGAGCTTGACGCCGCCGAACCACACCACCGAGGCGTCGGAGGGGTGCACGCGGAGGAACGGGTTGTAGAGCGAATTCCCGTCCGGCTCATCGTCGCCGAATTTGGCCTTCAGAGTCCAGCTCTGGCCGCGGTCGTCGCTGCGATAGATGGCAAGACGCGGCGCGGCGGCGTCGAAGGCGCGGACGCGGGTGATGGCGGCATAGAGCGTACGCGGGTCGTCGCGGAAGGCGTCGATGCGGATCGAACTGTTGGTGTCCATCGCCGGCAGTCCGGCGGTGAGCGCGGTGCAGTTTGCCGTACCCGTGGCGGTATCGGCATCCTCGCAGCGATAGAGCCCCTTCATCACACGCGCAGTCTTGCCGTCCGGCGTCTTTCGCGTGGCGGCGATGTCGGCGATATAGACCCTCGCCACGTCATCGGGATCGACCACCATGTCCTCGATGATCCCCGGCGGTGTCACGGTCTTTCCGGAGGCATCGGTCTCGGAACCGGGCCAGAGCCGCACCCAATCGCCGGCGCCAAGCGCGGTTTCGGCCGGGTCGGCCATGCTCAGCCGCAGCAGCCCGCGATTGGTCGCGGCGTAAAGGAGCGCGCCACCGCCGGGCATGCGGGCGGCATGCAGCGCGCTCACCCCGCCCGCCACCGAGGCCGGCGCGATCCGGTGCCATGTCGCCCCGCCATCGGCGGATTTGAAGATGCCCACCCCGCCGCCATAGCGAGACGAGCCGGTGCCGTAATAGACGATCTTCGGATCGACCGGGTCGAGGGCCACGGCGCCGCCCTGAAGCGGCGATTGCGGTGCGGCGACGGAGAATTGCGTCGCGAGTGCGTCGGTGAGGTTTTCCCAGCTTTGCCCGCCATTCGTGCTTTTCCACAGGCCACCTCGCACCGCGCTGGCGAAAAGCAGGTTGGAATCGGCCGGATGCACGGCCAGATGGTCGACCCGCCCCTGCGAGTTGTCCGGCTGCGCGTGAACAAGCAGGCGCGGCCCGATCGACCGCCATGTCGCCGCTTTCTGCAGCGTGCCGCCGGACAGGCCCGGCACACCGATATGCCAGCCGGTCACATGGCGCAGGGCATGGTCGTGGAAGGTGTCGGGCCAATCGGCCTGAAGGCTCAGGATATGCTCGCCCGGTGCGAACTCGCCCGTGTCGATGGCCACGTGGGCAGTTTCCCCCGGCGCCACCGGACCCAGCGTCACCTCGCCCACCGCCTCGCCGTCAAGCCGCAGGGTGGCCGGCACCGGCGGCAGCGGCGCGAAGGCGGGATTGTAGAGCCCCAGCCTGTATCCGTCCGGCTCAGGGACCAGTGACAGTTCCAGATCGGTTTGGGCCTCTGCCTCGCCCGAAACCCAGAGACGGCGGGCAAGGCGATTGTCGCTGGCATCGCCATCCACCTGCCCCGGCGCGGGGGTGATGGCAACGGTGACGCGGTGCGGCCCCGCCCCTTCGGCGATCCAGGCCATGCGCAGCGTGCGGCGCTCGCCCGCCGCCAATGCGGCAACTTCCTCCACGCCGATTTCCATGCCATCGACGCTGATCGTCACCCGGGCGGGCTCCGATGCGCCTGTTCCGTGGTTGGCCATGCCGGCAGAGACGGTCACCGGGTCGCCCGGCAGGGCGCGGGGCGGGTCGAAGGCGAGGGAGGTGACGGCAAGATCGGGCATGTCGAAGGCGGGGAAGGCTTCGTCGAAGGCCTGCGCGCCCTCGGGGCTCTCGGCGTCGGACGGCGCCTGCCCCACAGACAGCAGTTTCTCGAAACAGGCCGCGTCGGCCGGGCAGAGGTGGTTCGCGGTGATCCAGGCAAACCCGCCATAGGTGTCGGGATCGGCCGTGCCATCGGCCAGGCCGAAGCCGAAATCGACGCCGCCGGCGGTGTTCTCGCCCAATGGCGGGCCGAGTGGCTCGGCGGGGCGCCAAAGCCCTGCCTCGTCAAGTAGCCAGAGCTGGATTTCCTCATGCCGGAATTCGGGGGCAAATTGATCCGGCCAACCCGTGCCAGGCTCTGCGTGTTCGCGTGTGATCAGCCCGCGATGACGGCCGAGCAGAAGCCGGTCCTGCGGGCCGCGCTTGGGAATGGCCAGATCGGAGATGGCGAAACGGTCCTTCTCCGCCCCGGCCGCGGGCGGGACAAGAAACTCCCGCCGCGCCGTTTCGGGCCGGAAGGCGCCGGTGTCGTCGAGGGCGACGGACCAGACGGCATTCGTCCGCTCCTCGGCATCGGCCGCGTCGAAGTCCGGGTTACCGAAACCGGTATCGGACCAGAGCGCATAGAGCAGGCGGGTTTCCCCGCCCGCCGGATCGCGCCACATCGCCAGCCCCCATACCCGGCGGCGAAAATCGGCGATATTCCAGCATCCCGGCGTGGTGGCGAAGGGCCCGGCGATACAACTGTCCGTGTCGGCTCTCGCCTCGGCGTCGAATGCCACTGGAAGCCGCGTGCGCAGTTCCGCCGTCTGTGCGTCCACGAAGCCCGGCCGCGCCTCCAGGCCATGATCGAACCGGCTGTGTTCGGTGCCGTCCTCGATGCGGAAGGCATGGATCAGGCCGGTTTCCAGGTCGGAAGCCAGGAGAAGCCGGTGCACGGGGTCATAGGCGATATTGCCCACCCCCGCGCCGGAATTGGTGCGCCCTTCCAAACCGACGCGGGCGAAGACCGAAGCCTCATAGCCGCGCGCCGCGTCAAGCTTCCAGATCGTGCCGGGCCCGCCCTCAGGACCCCAAAGGCCCTCCATCCAGCCGGTTCCATCCGCAGTGCGGTGCAAACCGAAGAGGGAGGTGGCGGAGACATAGATATTGGCCGGTTCCGCATCGTCATACGCGATGCCGAAGACCTGGCCGATGTCGGCGGCGGTCGCCAGCGCACGTTGCGGCTCGTTCACCCAATGTTGGCCGGCGGGTTGGAAACCGGGGTCGGAAAGTCCCACCGCCTTGACCACGGCGCCCTCCGGGTCGATCCGCCGCGCAAGGGTCTGGTCGGGGGAAAATGTGGTGACTGTGCCCGAGAACTGCGTGACGACGCCTTCGCCGGGCTTCAACGGGTCGTCCTGCGCCAAGGCACCGGCCGCGCAGGAAAGCAGGACCACAAGGATGACCGAGAACGCCGAAACCGGCGAGATTGACTTTCGCACTGGCCTTCCTCCTCCTGTCCCACACTATCCGCGGCAGCGCGTGCCGCACATTGACCTGGGTTAACGCCATCACGCCGGAGGCGGGCATGCCCGGCCATTCATCAGTTTGTCCGGGCCCCGATTTCGAGCTCGAGCGTCCGCTCCTCTCCCTCGCGCAGCACCGTAACCGTCGTCATGTCGCCGGGCGCGTATGCGGCCACCTCGCGGACAAGCGCGCGGATATCCGTTATGACAGTGCCACCGACAGCAACGATCAGGTCGCCGGCGCGCAGCCCTGCCCGGTCTGCCGGCCCGTTCTGCGTGGCAGAGACCACCAAGGCTCCGTCCGACTGACTCAGGCCCAGCGAGGTAGCAATCTCGGGGGTGACGTTCTGTATCTGAAGACCGATCCATCCCGGCGCGCCGGGGCCGGGCGCGACCCCGGGCTCGGGCGCGCCCTCGGGTTCTGACGCGTCAGCCGCCCCCTCTTCCTCCCCGACCCCGACCTTCACCCCGGAGAAACAGCACGCGTCCTCCACAGCCTCCGGAACCGCATCCTTCAGCAAACAGAGCCCGAACCGGTCGGCCCCCTTTTCCGGGTGCCCCGGGCGAATGAAGGACCAAGCGCGGCAGCGTTCCTCCGCCGCGCAGAGTTCGGCGCAGGCGGGCGCGCCCTCCTCAGGGTCGATCGGAAGGGTTTGGTAAGTTGCGCCGGGGCGGTAAACGCCCTCTTCGAGAGTATCGGCCGTGGCCGTCCCCGCGAGCGCGATACATACAAGGGACGTCAAGGAAAACTGTCGTGTTGCGTTCATGGCCGTCCTTCCCCCTGTCCGGCCCGAACCGGACGGTGCCCGACGATGCTAGCGAGGAGTCCGCCGCGGCGGATTGATTTGCATCAACGTCAAGGGCGGGCATCGGCGATCGCTCAACGGGGCCGCAGCGTGAAAGCGTCGAGGATTTCGCCTACCAGCGGGTTGGGGAACCGGCGCTGCAGGGTCACCGCGAAGAAACCTTCGGTGATGCCTTCCAGGCGGGCAAGTTCGCACAGCGTGCCGGCCGCCAGCTCGTCGCGCACAACGATCGGCGGGATGACCGCCAGCCCCGCCCCGGCCCGGGCCAGCAGGCGCAGCATGGCCATGTCGTCGGCCTCGGCGGCCACCCGTGGAATCACACCCAGCCGTTCGATCAGCGCGTCGAAGGAGGCGCGAAGCGCCGCTTCAGGCGTGGGCAGGATCAGCGGTTCGGTGGCGAGCAGGTCGCGAAGCCCCTGCCCGGCAAGACGGGCGGGGCCGACCAGGCTCACCGGCTGTTCGGCCAGATCGTGCACCAGATAGGGGCTGGCGGCGTCGCGCGCGGGCACGAGATTCGTCAGAACCACGTCGAGCGACAGCGCCTCAAGCGCCCGCATCAGATCGGCCTGCGCGCCGGAGCGCAGCACCACCTCCACATCCGGGCGCCCGATGAAAGGCTCCAGAAACCCGATCTGGAAGTTGCGCGACAGGGTCGCCAGCGCCCCGACCCGCAGCGCCCGCCGGGCCGTCTCGGACCGGTGCAGCGTGGCCGACAGATCCTCGGCCACGCGAAAGATCGCCTCGGCATGATCTAGCGCGATCCGCCCCGCCTCGGTCAGCACCAGCCCCCGCCCGCGTCGCTCGAACAGCGCATGCCCGAGCGACGCCTCCAGCGCCTTGACCTGCGTGGACAGCGCCGACTGCGACAGATTCAGCGCGCGCGCCGCGCCGGTCAGCGTGCCGTCACGGGCGACCGCCCGGAACAGGCGAAGGTGATGCAGGTTGAGATTGGCCATACTTCCACAAAACAGAACGATTTTTCAGAATATATGTAATTTTCTGGAATTGGTCCAGCCGCTAACTGTTCCTGCATCCGTTCGATCTTGTGGAGTACGCAACATGTTATCGACCTTCCCTCTCGGCCTTCTGGCACCCGTCGTCCTTCTGATGGCCGCAGCTCTCTTCCTCAACCGGCCCGGGCCGCGGCCGCGCACCGTCTCGTGGCTGCCGGAGGCGGCGGCGCTGGCGGCGCTCGGGCTTGCCGTCGCGGGCCTCGGGCAATTCCTCCTGCACGGGTCCATGCAGGTTTCGCTCTTCGGCGGGCCGCTGGCGCTTGTGCTGCGCGTCGATGCGGTCAATGCGACAATGGCCTGTCTCGTGGGTTTCATCGGCTGGATCGTGATGCGCTATTCGCGCAGCTATTTGGACGGCGAGCCCCGCGAAGGGCTGTTTCACGGGCTGATGCTCGCTACGCTGGCGGCCGTGCTCGTGCTGATGCAGGCGGGCAGCCTGCTTCTGGTGATCCTCGCCTTCATCGGCGTCGGCCTCGGGCTGCGCAAGCTGCTGCTGTTCTATCCCGACCGGGCCAGCGCCCGCCGGGCGGCGACAAAGTTCGCGCTCGTCTGGCATGCGGGAGACGCGGTGCTGATCGTTGCGGCGGCACTACTGGCCGTCACCTACGGCACCGGGGAGTTCGCCGCGCTGGCCGGCGCCGCGGCAGCCGGCCTGTCCCTGACGGCGCATCTGGCCGTCGCGCTCGTGGTGTTCGCCGCTGTGCTGAAAACCGCCGCCTTCCCGGTGCATGGCTGGCTGACGGAGGTGATGGAGGCGCCGACCCCGGTTTCGGCCCTGCTTCATGCCGGAATCATCAATGCGGGCGGCTTCCTGCTGATCCGCATGGCCGAGCTGGTTCAGGCCAGCTCCGCCGCCATGGCTGCGCTGGTGATGCTTGGCGGGCTGACCGCCCTTTTCGGCGCGGTGGTGATGCTGACCCAGAGCGCGATCAAGACCGCGCTCGCGTGGTCGACCGTAGCACAGATGGGCTTCATGCTGCTGCAATGCGGGCTGGGATTGTGGCCGCTGGCGCTTCTGCATATCGTGGCCCATTCCATGTACAAGGCCCATGCCTTCCTGTCCTCGGGCGGCGCCGTGCGCGCCGTTGCCGGGCTCAGCCGGCCGGGCCCGGTGGCGGTGCCCCGTCTGGGTGCGGTGCTGAAATCCTTTGCGCTGGCGCTGGTGCTCTATTCGGCGATGGCCACCGCCTTCACCCTTATCGCCGGACCCAAGTCGCCGCAGGCCATCGCGCTCGGCACGATGCTGGTCTTCGGCGTGGCCTATCTCGTGGCGCAAGGTCTGGCCGATGCCGCGCCCCGGGCGCTGACGCAGCGCACGGCGCTGGCCTCGGTCGGGGCGGCGGCCGCCTATTTCACCTTTCAGCTTGCCGCCGATGCGGTCTGGGGCGCGCATCTTCCCGCAGACCCGGTGCCGGGGGCGCTGGAATGGGCGCTGATCGTGCTTGCGGTGCTGTCCTTCGGGCTCGTGGCCTTCGCTCAGGCGCTGTTTCCGCTCTGGGCCCATCACCCCTCCACCGCCGGCCTGCGGGTGCATCTGGCCAACGGCCTTTACATCAACGCGCTTCTCGACCGCCTGATCGGCGGGTTCCGGGTGGCAAAATCCAACTGACGCGAGGATACCGCAATGTTCATGAAACACACCCAGATCGCCCCGGCCCGCATTTCCAGCGTGCTGGGGGCCGCCGAAGCCGCCGCCCGGGCCATCCCCCCGGCCTTCCCGCTGGACGCGACGGTGGCCGTGAATCCCTTCCTGGGCCAGTCGGGCGAGGATCTGGCCACCGCTGCGGCCCGGCTGGAGCGCGTGGCCGGGGCGCCGCTGACCCGCCCCCGCGCCGCCTATGCCGCTGAGATCGCGGCGGGGCGGATCACCGATGACGATCTGGCCACCGCGCTGATTGCCTCGTCCTCGCCTCTGAAGCCCTGCGACCTTGCGATGCTGAAGGCCAGGGCAATGGCGGATGCGCCCGAACCCGAAGCGCTCCCTACCGTCGCCAATCTCGCCGCCGACGCAAGCGGGGTCGACTGGCCCTCGGTGATCGAAAAAACCATCGGCCTCTGGGCAGTGGGGCATTTCGACCGCGGCCAGGCGCTGTGGTCTCCCGCCCCCCACAAGAGTGCCTATACCGCCTGGCAGGGCTGGGCGGGGCGCGATCTTACGCCCGAGATCGCGGGGCTTGCGGGCTTCTGCGCCCATGCGGCGGCGGCCCCCGACACGCCCGAACGGGCGATCCTGCGCGCGGCCGACCGGCTTGGCCTGACCGAGAGCGCCGCCGAGACGGCCTTCCACAGGCTGCTGATGGATCTGGGCGGCTGGGCCCAGCACGCGCGCTGGCTGCTCTGGCAGGCGGAGCAGCGCGGCGAGACCGATGGCACGCTGGCCGACCTTCTGGCGGTCCGGCTGATCTGGGATGAGGCGCTGCTGAATGCGCACCCGCAGATCGAAGCGCGGTGGCAGGAGACGGTGGACGCCCACGAGGCGCCGGTCAGGGCGACCCCGGATCAGGTGGTGGACGTCATTCTGCAGGAAGCCGCCGAGCGCGCGCATCAGCGCTGGCTGGCCGAAACGCTCGCCGGCCCGGCCGAGCAGAGCGCGCGCCCTGCCCTTCAGGCCGCCTTCTGCATCGATGTGCGGTCAGAGCCGATGCGCCGCGCGCTGGAGGCACAGGACGCGGGGATCGAAACACTCGGCTTCGCGGGGTTCTTCGGTCTGCCGGTGGCCCATACCGCCCATGGCTCGGACGTGGTCGAGGCGCATCTGCCGGTTCTGCTTTCCCCTCAGATCACGACGAGCAGCCGGGGACCCAAGGATACCGAGCACGAGGCCCGGATCGGCGCCCGGGCCGCCCGGGCCTGGGGCAGGTTCCGGCAGGCCGCCGTCTCCTCCTTCGCCTTCGTCGAGGCCGCCGGCCCCTTCTATGGCGCGAAGCTACTGAAAGACGCGTGGGGTCGGCGAGCAGCCGGGACGACAGAACCCGCTCCGCAGATCACCGATGCCCTTTCCCCCGAGGCCAAGGCCGAAACCGCCGCGACGGTCCTCAAGGCGATGAGCCTCACGCGCGGCTTCGGGCGTCTCGTGCTGCTTCTGGGCCATGGCGCAAGGATGACCAACAACCCGCATGAAAGCGCCTATCATTGCGGTGCCTGCGGCGGGCATACGGGCGAGGTGTCGGCCCGGCTGCTGGCGGGGCTGCTCAACGACCACGAGACCCGCGCGGGGCTGGCCGCTCACGCCATCGATCTGGCCGAAGACACGCTCTTCGTGGCGGGGCTGCACGACACCACCACCGACGAGATCGCGCTCTTTGCCGATGACGCCGCTCCCGACCACGCCGAGGATCTGGCTCAGGCGCGGCGCTGGCTGTCGGCGGCGGGCGGGCTTGTGCGCACCGAGCGGACGATGCGGCTGCCGCGGGCTGGACGGACTGTCACCGCCCGCGCGACGGACTGGGCCGAGCCGCGGCCCGAATGGGGGCTCGCGGGCTGCGCTTCCTTCATCGCCGCGCCGCGCGCCGCCACGGCCCGCGCCGATCTGTCGGGCCGCGCCTTCCTGCACAGCTATGACTGGCAGGCGGACGAGGGTTTCGCCACG